>JAITQR010000164.1 GCA_031288815.1 Treponema sp. | reverse complement strand
CCCGGCGAGCTGCCGGCACCGCTCCTCGTCCACGGTAAAATCCGGGCGGATGCCGTAACGGGTGGAAGCCTGCTTGACGATATAGGCGCTGTAGGAATCCAGGGTCTGAATCCGGGCGTGGAAGAAGTCCTCCAGCGCCGCCCGGGCCCGCTCCCGCCTTTGCCCGGCGTCCCCGGCGGAAGTCCCGGCCGCCGGAGCCTCACCAGCCGGAGCCTCGGCGGCTAAGGCCGCGTGGATCCGCTGGTACATCTCCGCCGCGGCTTTCCGGGTAAAGGTGAGGGTGAGGATCTCCTCGACACGGCAGCCTTTTTCGGTAATCAGCCACAGGTAGCGGCTTGCCAGCACCGATGTCTTGCCGGAACCCGCGCCGGCGGCGACCACGGCGTTTTCTTCCCAGTAGGCGGCCCTTTCCTGTTCGGGATTGAGTTTCTTCAGCGGGGCGGTTCCTATCATTTGTTTTCCCTCCGGATAAGTCCCCGCTCCCTTTCCACCGTGTAGAGGGTCCGGCATATCCGCTGGTAGGCGCAGCGGTAACACTGTTTTTCCCCGGTACTGAAAACCGAAAAATTCCCGGTTCCCGCTTCTTCCGCGTACTGTCCGGCCTTTTCCCGGAATTCGGCCAGGATAGCGGCGAAGCGGTCTTCCCCGTCCCCGTCCTCCGGACCCTCCGCCCCTTTCCGCAGGATCGCCCCCCTGCCCGGTTTTTCCGTACCGTCCAGGCCGTCCCGGATGGAGCCCAGAATCACCCTCGGTTCGGCTTTGAGTATCCTGAAAAACAGGGCGCCGTGTACCGGCGGACAGCCCGCCCCCTCCGCCAGACTGAGGTACATGGGAAGCTGGAAATTCTGAAGCCCCCGTTCCCCCCCGCCCACGCAGTCGGCCCGGCGGGGAAGGTAGTTGAGTTTAAAATCCACGATGACCGCCGCGCCGGCCTCCCCGTCCCTTTCGTCTATCAACAGCAAATCCACTTTTCCCGTCAGGTAGTGGTCTCCCCTATCGAGATTGTAGACCGTTTCGCTCCCCGCGACCCTGAAACCCCCGAAATAACGCAGCAGGGCGGCCAGGAGGAGCTCGGTCTGTTTCAGCGCCGCGTCTTTCCCCGCCCTGAGGAAACGGACCGTAAGGGCGCTGAGGGGCCGGGTTTCACCGGGGAGCCGGGGGAGTCCGTCGAAAACCTCCGCCGCGGATAAGGCAAGGAGATCCCGGTAGGGGCCGGGAAGATCCTCCCCCTCGGGCGGGGCGAGAAGGCCGCCCCTTTCCCGAACCGAATTGAAGAAGCGGTTCAGAATGGCGTGGTACAGGGAACCCATGATGTTTTCCGCCATCAGGGATGTTTCCATACGGACGCTTTCCAGCCTGAGGATCCGGGCGAAGAGCCACTCGGCGGCGCAGCGGAAATAGGGCTCCATGGCGGTGGCCGACACCCGGAGTTTCCCCTGAAAGTCCCCGCTCCCCCCGTAGCGTTTCCGGGCAAGATCCGCGAAGATCCGTCCGCCCATGCCGGAGGGCCGGGTTTCGCCGCCGGAACCGGTTTCCCCGCCGGGGCCGGCCCCTTCTCCCGCCGGGGGCGCTCCGCCAAGCCGCGTCCGCCGCCGCTCCGCGAAGGCCCGGAAGCCTTCCGCCTGAACTTCGTGGAGGGGAAAATCCGGCGGGCCGCCCGGTTCGGAAAGAAAGCGACGCTCCATGTCAAAAAGATCCGGGGCAAAGGCGCCGGTTTCCGAATCCCCGTAACGTATCCGGGCCTTGCCGCTCAGTTCCAGGCCCGCGTGGGGGATGGCGAAGCCGGAGAAGGATTCCTGGGAACAGAAGAAGACGGCGGGCCTCCCGGAGTTCAGCTTGTGGAGATCGATAAAAACCTTCGAGGCGTCGATGTCCGTAATCCCCAGTTTTTCTTTTTTGATCCGGGGAAGAAAGGCGAGGCGGGGGAAAACTTCCGAAAGATTCTCCTGGCTTGAGCCCAGCACGATGTGGCACTGGAAGGGCGCGGGGGCCGCGGTACGGTAGGGGAGGATGGACACCCCCGATGAGTTTTCCTGGGGCAGGTACCTGGTTTCGTCCAGATGCTCCACAAAGAAACGGCAGGGATCCGGCGCCTTTATACCGGGGAATGATTCTTCTATTTCCACAAGCCGGAGAAGTTCGGAAACACAGCGGGAAAGGATCGTGTCGGTTTCGGGAAGACATTCGGCCACATCAAGGAAACGCTCCCGGAAGGCAAAGTAACGCTTTCTGATCTCGGCGAAGGAGGGCGCCCCGCACAGTTTTTCTACCGAGCTTTTCAGATCCCGGTAAAAATCGCGGGCCAGGGTTTCCCCCCGGCCAGAAAGGGAGGCAAAGGCGTCGAGCCACACGTCTTCCTTTTTGCCTCCCTCTACCCAGGAGCAGAGGCAGTTGTTTCTGAGGCCGAAATCCACCAGCTGATCGATAATCTCTCGGTTTTTCCAGGGCAGATGTCCGTTCAGGAGCAGGTTGGAAACCGCCTGGAAAGAAAAGTTCCGCCTATGGCAATCCAGCAGGGCGGAAAAGAGCCGCCCCGCCGGGTAGGAGGACAGGGCTTTCCCCGCCCGGCGGACCGCGGGAATATTACGGTTCGCGAATTCCCGCAGCACGTAGGGTTCGTAATCTTCCGTATCCGGCACGCAAACCACTATGGAATCCCAGGAAACCTGTTCCTTCTCCGCCAGGTTTCTGATGTAAAGCGCCGCCTCGGTAATTTCACTGCGGGCGTTGCTGTGGAAGTAGGCCTTGAAAGCCCGTTCCGCCGCGCCGCTCTCCGCCAGGGGCACAATGGTTACGTGCTCCGCCTTTTCCAGAAGCCCCCGGTATTCGCAGTAATCGCTTAAACATTCCGGGAAAAAGATAAAACATTCCCTGCCCGAATCGTCAAACGGCGGCTTCTCCCAGGCCGGTTCAAAGAGCCGGTTTTCGTCGAGAAATTTTTTGTACCTGGCGGCAAGGACGCAGATGTCCCGGTCGTACCCGTCGGCGAAGGCGGGGCTGTTCCAATCTTCCTCCGCGAGGGCCGCGGCCGGTTTACCCGAGACCTTCTCGAACCAGGAACCAAGCTGGGGAAGGATAAGGGAAAGCCAGGGGGCAAAGGAAGACGCGGAAGCGGAGTATTCCGGGGGAACCAGGGAACCGAAGATCGCCGCCTTGGGGCCGCCTGTTTTTACCGCCCCGGCGTTTTCCTCCAGAAGACGGCCGGCAAAGATTTTCCGCAAGAGGGAGGGGACGCTTTTTTTGTCCTGCATCCGGGAGCGGATGGATTCCTGCTTAAAGCTGTCCCAGGCGGTGAACTGTTCCATCGCCACGGTCCCGCCGCCCCGCAGCCTGAGAAGCCGGTCCACCCAGCGGTTAAGGGCCACGTCGGTAGGAAAAACAAAAAGCGCCCCGGGATTCCCGCAGTTTTCCATGAGGATCCGGTCTACCGGATTGGCTTCCATCGGCCGATTATACACATTCTTTCAGTGATTGTAAGCTCCCTCCCCTTTCGCTATAATGCCCCCATGGTTATTGATTTTCATACCCATATCTACCCCGACAAGATCGCCGCCAAGGCGGTGGAAAACATCGGCGCTTTTTACACCCTCCCCATGGAAGGGGACGGCACGGTAAAGGGCCTGCTTGAAAGCTCCGGGAAGGGAACGGGCGGGGAGGGCGGCATAGACCGTTTTGTGGTTTTTTCCGCCGCCGCCGTGCCGGCCCAGGTGGGGAGCATCAATAACTATATCGCCTCGGTATGCGCCGAAAATCCGGAGCTGATCGGGTTCGGCGCCCTTCACCCGGACATGGAGAACCCGGAAGCCGAAATCGGGCGTTTCGCCGGCCTGGGCCTGCGGGGTGTTAAATTCCACCACGACATGCAGCGGATCGACATTGACAACGGAAAAATGATGGATCTCTATGCCCTTCTGGAGGGGAAATTTCCGGTGGTGTTTCACGCCGGGGATTACCGTTACGGTTATTCCCATCCCTCGCGGCTCGCGAAAGTCCTGGACGCTTTCCCCAAACTGGTCGCGGTGGCGGCCCACTTCGGCGGCTGGTCCATCTTCGATCTGGCCCTTGAGTATTTCCAACAGCGTTTCTGTTATTTCGATGTCTCAAGCTCCCTCCCCTTTTTGGGGAAGAAACGGGCCCGGGAACTTATCCGCGTCTACGGCGCGGAACGTTTCCTCTTCGGCTCCGACTATCCCATGTGGAACCCCGCCCGCTGCCTGAAAGATTTCCTTGATCTGGATCTTTCGGAAGCCGAGCGGGAACTTATCCTCCACGAAAACGCCGAGCGGATAATTCAAGAGACGGTCGAATAGCCCGAACAAAGATACTGTTGATCCGCTTATCCGTCCTCCGCCGGGAACAGCATGTTTTCGGTAAATTCGTCCATAAAGGAGGGATCGGCGGCCAGCTCAACCGTGCCGCCCATGGCGGCGATGTCGGCACAGCGGGAGAAAAACCCGGCGTCGCGCAGGCAGCGGGAGGCTCCCTCAAGGCTGGTGTTCCCGCAGACGGAAGTCCGATCCCGGAAGCAGGAGGGTAAAAGGCCGGTTCTTACCGCGCTGTCCATGCCGATATGGAAGCCGAGGCCGCCGGCCACATATACCCGCTCCACGGCGGAAGGCGCAAGCCCCGCGGTTTTGCAGAGTATCTTTATTCCCGAAAGGATGGCGCTTTTGGCAAGCTGGAACTGCCTGATATCGGCCCTGGTAAGGGCTATTCCCTCCGCGAGGGGGAACGATTCCGCATCCTCATCGGTAAAAGCGCCGGTCTCGTCCACCAGGCCCTCCTCCAGCATAAGGGCGACAGCGTCCACCAGGCCGGAACCGCAGATTCCCAAGGGGGCGGTCTCCGCCCCGCCCTCCCCGCCGATAACCGAGACAACAATTTTCCCGTCCTGTTTCCTGACCCGGTTGATCGCCCCCGCTATGCCGCCGGTTCCGCGGGAAATTCCCGCGCCCTCAAAGGCGGGGCCCGCGGCGGCGGAACAGCAGAACAGCTTCCCCCGGTGAAACAGAGCCATCTCCCCGTTGGTGCCGATATCGACCAGCAGGGAGGTTTTATCCCCCTCGGTCATGCCTGTCGCCCCGATCCCGGCGGTAATATCGGCCCCCACAAAGGCGGAAATTGAAGGCAGCAATTTTACTGTTTCCACGGGGAGGGAAAGGCCGGAGCCGGGAAAAGTTCTGGCCTCCAGAAAGGCCGGCCTAAAGGGGGCGGCGCCCATGGCGGAAGGATCGGCGTTAACAAAGAGGTGAAGCATGGCGGTGTTTCCCGCCGCCGCGAGCTGCTCCGTTTTTTCCGGATTCCATTTTTTTATCAGGAGGGAAATCATACCGGAGGCCTGGGTATTGATACGATTGAAAAGCTCCCCGGTTTTCCCCTCCCGGGCGGCGCCGATACGGCTCATCACGTCGGCGCCGTAGATCCTCTGATCGTTCAGGGCGGAAAAAGTGTCCACGTTTTCGCCGGTATCCAGGTCAAGGAGCCGGACGCACAGGGTGGTGGTTCCTATGTCCATGGCGAATCCGGCCCGGAGGATCTTCCTTCCCCCCGGGCCGGGGAAAGCGGAGGCGGAAAGGGTTTCCCGCCGGGGAAGGGCAAGGAGCAGATCCGAAGCGGGATACACGGCGCAGGCCCGAACCCAGCCCTTCTCCGAATCCGGCGGGGTAAGGGCCGGGGAACTTTCGCCGGTAAAAGTACCGCTCAGTACCCGTACCCGGCATTTGCCGCAACGCCCATGTCCACCGCAGGGGGCGTCCACGGACACTCCCCAACGTTTTAAAACATCCAGCAGGGATTCTCCTTCGGCGGCCTCGCGGAAGTCATCCCTGCCCTCAATACGGACAATCATCCCCCGGCCGATCAGGCGTAGAACCGTCTGCACACCTCGGCGGCGCTGGCCGCGTCGGGCGTGTAGGCGTCGGCTCCGATTTCATCGGCAAAGCTCTGGGTTATCGGAGCGCCGCCTACCATGATCTTTACCCTGTCCCGGAGTCCCGCGTTTTTGATGGCGTTAATGACATCCTTTTGGGCCAGCATGGTAGTGGTAAGCAGGGCGGAAAGACACACCACCTTGGCGCTGGAATTCTTTAGCGCTTCCACCACCTTTTCTCCACCGCAGTCCACCCCCAGATCTATCACTTCGATACCGTTCCCTTCGATCATCATCTTTACCAGGTTCTTCCCGATATCGTGGAGATCCCCCTTTACCGTGCAGATAATCGCCTGCCCCACCGGTTCAATCCCCGCCTTCAGCAAAGCCGGCTTGAGCGCCGTGGAGGCGTAGTTCATGGCCCTGGCGGCCACCAAAACTTCGGGGACAAAGACCTCTCCCCGCTTGAATTTCCCGCCAATCACGTTCATTCCGGCGATTAGGCTCTTGTCCAGGATATCCTGGGCGGGAATCCCCGCGTCCAGGGCCTTTTGAACGGCAAGGACAATGTCCTTTGACTTTCCCCTCTGCAGAAGGGAGGAAATCTCCTCCAGCGCGGCGGCGTTATCACCCATAGCGCACCCCCTATAAAACGGCGAAAATCTTGTTGCGTTAAACCGTCAAGCTTCCGGTTAACGGTTTTTCCGCACACATCAAAGATACAGCGTATTCGGGAATCCAGCCAGAGGCATTAACGATTTCGCGGGCTTACGCCAGGCGGCTTGGGCTGAACAGAACCATGGAAAAATAGGTGATCGTATTGGGGCCGTTGTTGTATTTTAACTTGGCCGTCCGGCTCAGTTCCGTCACGTTTATCCCCGCCGCCTCCACCGCCGAAACCGCCCGTTCGGGAAAACGGCAGGGCTCCGGATAGGCGCAGGCGGGACAGACGCCACAGGCCCCGGCCCCGTAGACCGGGTTGGGGCTGAACTTCCCGCGGATATCCATGGTAAGACGGTTATGGATCCTGCGGGCTTCCCCCATTCCCTCAACGTCAAAGGAGTCTTCCAGGTCAAACTTGGTGGTAAAGACCAGGGCGTATTTCCAGCGAAGTATCTTTTCCCGCTGTTCCTCAAGGCTCCCCACCGCCGGGGGACAGGCCCAGCCTTTGTTGTAGTTACCGCAGACGTTGGTCCGGCAGGTATTGTACAAGTCCGGGGAAAAAACAAGCGCGGAGGTCTCCACCACGCCAATTTCATGGGCGCGCCCGGCAAGGGCCGCCTGGATTACGGCTTGGATCTCCATGGAACTATCAAAACAGCCTTTCCGCGCCGCTGTCAATGGGAGGAAGGGCGCGTCTCTTCCCCGGGGCTCCATATCGCGCCGGGTAAAAAACGGACCATGGGCGCTCCCCTTTCACTTAGAAAAATTATGGCGCTATGCGCTCCATGGATCTTTTCTTTAAGCGGCGTTAGAATTCTTGTATGACTGAATACCTGATCGAGGGAGGAGGTCCCGTGGAGGGGACGATCAGGGCAAGCGGAAACAAAAACGCCGCTTTACCCTGCCTTGCCGCCGCCCTTTTGTCCGATGAACCGGTTGTCCTGCGAAACATTCCCGAGATTGAAGATGTCCAGGTAATGCTGGAGATATATGCCGCCCTTGGCGGAAAGGTGGAAGCGGCGGGGCCCAACGCGTGGCGGCTCACCATGGAGGATATGAAAACCTCCGAGATCCCCCTGGAACAGGCGAAAAAAATCCGCGCCTCAATCCTTTTCGCCGGCCCCCTCCTGGCCCGTACCGGCTTGGCGGTTCTGCCACCCCCCGGCGGGGACGTGATTGGCCGGCGGCGTCTGGACACCCATTTTCTCGCGTTGACCGAGCTGGGGGCCAAAGTAAAAAGCAACGACGCCTTTATCTTTTCCGCCCGAACCCTGAGGGGGAAAGACATCTTTCTGGATGAGGCTTCGGTAACCGCCACGGAAAACGCCGTAATGGCGGCGGTACTGGCAAAGGGAGAGACAAGCCTGACCAACGCCGCCAGCGAGCCCCACGTGCAGGATCTCTGCCGTATGCTGGTCTCCATGGGGGCCCGGATCCAGGGGATAGGCTCCAACATCCTCAGCATCAGGGGGGTAAAAAAACTTTCAGGCTGCGACTTTACCATCGGCGCGGACTTTATGGAAGTCGGATCCTTTATCGGGCTGGCCGCGGCGACCAGGGGGGAGATCACCATCGAGGGCGCCCGGGAAGAGGATCTGCGTTCCGCGAAGATCGCCTTCGCCAAACTGGGGATCAAATGGGAATGTCAGGGAACCAGTCTCTACGTCCCTAAAAAGCAAAAGATGGCGGTTAACTGCGACCTTGGAGGGATGATCCCCAAGATAGACGACGCTCCCTGGCCGGGCTTTCCCCCGGATTTAACCAGCATCATCACCGTGGTGGCTACCCAGGTGCGGGGCGAAGTGCTGGTTCACGAAAAGATGTTTGAATCCCGGATGTTTTTCGTGGACAAGCTTATCGCCATGGGCGCCCGGATAGTCCTCTGCGATCCCCACCGGGCGGTAGTCTCAGGCCCCTCCCGGCTGAGCGGATCGGAACTGCACAGCCCCGACGTGCGGGCCGGCATGGCCATGATCATCGCCGCCCTCTGCGCCCAGGGGAAAAGCGTCATCCGCAACGTCTACCAGATCGAGCGGGGCTACGAAAATATCGTCCCCCGGCTGTCGTCCCTGGGGGCGCGCATCGTGTCCCGGTAGCGGCGCTTTAGGGCCCGCGGCTCTTACCCGCGCTGGGACGCCAGCATAATCAGGGAAAGGACAAAGAGAATGCCCGCCCCGACCGTGTAGATAAGCAGGGCGCTGGAAAAGCCCAGGGAAAGAACCGTCCAGATCCCCAGGACGTTGAGGATATACCGGTAAGCGTACACTAGCCCGTTAAACACCAGGGGAAGGACAAAAAGCATGGGGATGACGGCGTAGCGGGGCGGTTTCCGGGCCCGGAAACGCCAGCCAAGGATGATGGCCACAATCGCCATGGGAAGCAGGAACAACGGCTCGGAAAGCCGGTAGATAAGTTCGGACTGAAAAACCTGGGGGATATAACCGTACGTTTCAAGGCTTTTCGCGGCGTTGAAGATCTGTCCCAGGGAAAGATCGTCCAGCCCCTGTCTAACTTGGGCAAGCAGGCGGAAAGTTTCGTAGTCTATTTCCAGAATTATCTGGCTGTCCCCGGCGGCGGGAACGATCCATGCCGGCTCCCAGCGCTTGTCTCTGTCGTAACGATCCAGAACCCGCATCAGCATGAGGGTCTGGCCCTGGGAATTCAGGGTAATGGGAAGTATCTTGGCGTAAGGGGCGGTAAAATGGGACAAAATCCGGTCTTCGCCGTCCAAAGAGATAAACTCCACCCCGAAACCGTAAGCGTAATCGGCGAAGACCGAAAGGGTGGCGAAACGCATCACCCCCCTGCCTCCTCCCCGGGGGGAATTGGCCGGCAGGGAAAATACCGCCTCGGTAAGGATCTCCCCCACTCTCGTGTCAATTTCGTCGGTAAAGAAGGCCGTCTTCCGGGCTTCCCTTTCGCTCTGGGCAAGAAAATTGATCACGTCCGGGTCGCCGGGGCTTAGTTTCCTCAGTTCCAGGAAGATATAGTAGGCCCGTATCCAGTCCCCGGCAAGCATGGCCTCGTAGCCCGACTGCTTAAGCCGGTAAAGGGAATACAGCTCTCTGTCCCTGGCGTTCGGCGCCAGGGAAGCCATGCCGGTCCAGGCGAGGGCCGCTATCCGGGGGGCCTCTCCCAGTTCCGGGCTGCCGGGCCCGGCCAAGCGCTCCGCCAAAGTGGCGAGCCAGTGGGCGTCGTAAAACCGCTCCTCCCGCAAGGCCGTTTCCGCCATGGACAAGGCGTCGGCGGCGCCCAGCGGTTTCCGCTGATCCGGAATGCCGGAAGGGACGGTATCCCAGTAATCCCGCTCCACCAGGGCTTCCGCCAGTTCCATCTGTTCCCGGCCCTCTATCTCCGCCAGGTGGACATCCGCCTCCCTCCGGAGTTCCTCTATTCCCGGACTTTCCGGCCATATACGCTCACAAAGACCGATAAAAATGGCGGCCTGGGGCCATTCCCCCCGCCCCGCGTGCTCCTGGGCCCGGCCCTGGGCCAGCCGGAAGAAAATCCCCTGGGATTTCAGATCCGCCCTGAAATTCTGTACCCCGGGCTGAACAATAAAGAAAAGCAGCCCGTACACCAGGGAAGCGCAGATGGCGGCGACAATGGGCCCTTTGATGAGCTGAAAAAACCGGGGAGAAAAGCGCGTTACTTCGGATTCGTTTTGCGGATACAGGCCGAAGGGAAAGACCAGGGCGCTCATAATAAGGGCGGGGAGGAGGGAAAGGAGCGCGAAAATTCCCTGAATCAGATTCCAGGAACGGGCAAGGCTGGGCAGCGGCGGCGCCTGGCCGGGGAAAAAATAGCGGAAACCCAGCACGGCCAGGGAAGAAAACAGCAGGTAAAAGACAAAAAGCGCCCCGAAGGAAAGAAAAAAATCTTTATTGGGCTTAATAATCTTCATCGCTCTTCCTCGCGGCCAGGAAGCTGAGTCCGCTGTACAGACAGACCAGAGAACCCAGGAAGCAGAACACCAGGGGGCCGGCAAGGGAAGAAGGGATCATGCCGCCTATAAAATCGGCCAGGAAACCGTGAACCTCCCGGGAGTTCAGGAAAGTTTCCAGAACCAGAATGCCCCGGAATACCAGAGCCCCCAGGAAGAGATTCGCCAGGGGCCAGGCGCTAAGGTCCAGGATGAAACGCAGGGACGACAAGAGAAAGACCAGGGAGAGGGTATACAGCAGGAAAAACAGGGGGCCTTCGGCAAACCGGGCCGCCAGCTGGCGTCCGTCAAGGGTAAAATCAATGATAAGGCTCTGGAGGAACCAGGCCGTATCGGTTCTGAAAGGGGCGGAAGGCAGGTTCAGGACAGAAGCATTCGAGCCCGGGGGAATTCTTTGAAAGGTCAAGGGGTTTCCGGGGATGGAGACCACCCGGGGATTCCGGATCTCCGCGGGATCGCCCAGCAGCACCATGGCGTTGTCCCCCTGGCGGAGGATGAGCCCCGGCCTGCCCAGGTTTTTTGCCGGATTTGCCAGGCCGGGAAGGCGGGCAAGGTGGTCCGAGGCGGTAAAGGCGGCAAAACTCAGGACCGTGGTAAGGATAACAAGGCAAACCACGGACAGGGGGGCAAAAATCCGCCGTCTGGCCGAGTAGCTCAGGCCAAAAAGCAGGGAAACATAGATGGTGGCGGGAAGCGCCCAATGGATAGCGAAAAACAGTTCCTCCAGGGGCCGGTCCGGCCCGGGCGGAAGGCTGCGTACCGCGTCTATCCTGATTTGCAGGTAACGGACAATGGTGGCAAGGAAAAACAAGGCCGCGAAGCTGAGGCTGAAAAATATCACTAAGCGGGCGAAATTTTTCACCTTTAGAGCCTAACACGGGGACAGCGCTATTTCAAGATTGCCGGGCTCTGAAATTAACAGGTTATCCACAGAACGGAAAAACAAAAGACCCCTAAAAAGACCCGTTTTTGTTTTCGTGGCCGGCCCTTTTTTCGTGTTTTACTAAACCGGCATAGGGTATCTTAAAACGCCGATTCTTTATCGGGTCAAAAATTGGAAAAACGTTAAAAATCCAGGCGCTTCGGGAACATCTAGGGTGTATAAAAACGGACAGGGTACGCTGTTTTCCCTAATTTATTAACAGCTTATCCACAGGGCCAAAATGACTCAGCCTAAGAATTTTTAGACCCTTCGGGGAGGGCCTTCATTTTATCTTTTAAGCCCGCCAAAAGTTCATCCGCCTTGGCGTCGGATTTTTCCAGTTCGGCGAACTGTTTTTCCAGATTTGAGCCGGTGGAAAAATCCTCCAGCTCCTTGGCGGCGTCCGCCTGGGCCTCCATCTGGTCAACCTTCTGGGCCATGCGGTCAAAGGCGTCAAAGGCCGAGCGGTTCCCCGATATGCTGGACATGGTATCCTGGATCTTTTGCTGGGCTTCCGCCCGCTTGGCCCGGGCGATAAGCAGGTTTTTCTGCCGCTGGGCCTTCTCCATCTTGTCCTGAAGTTCTTTCAGGGCTTCTTTGAGTTTCTCTACCGAGGCTTTTTGGGCTTCCCACTGTTTCCGGTACTCCAGGGAGGCGTTGTCGTTCTCCTGTTTCCGGAGCAGCGCCTCCTTGGCGAGATCGTCTTTTCCCGCGTTAACCGCCAGCATGGCCTTTTTTTCCCAATCCTGGGCCTGGGCGGCCTGGTTTTCCATTTCCCGGTACAGCTTCCGCTCGTCGGCAATGGCCATGGCCACCGCCTTTTTGGACTCGATAAGCTGTTCGTTCATGTCCAGAATAGCCTGGTTGAGTATCTTTTCCGGCTTTTCAGCCTTGTTGATAAGGTGATTGATGTTCGCGGCGATAAGGGTTCTTAATCTGCCAAAAATACCCATGACAACAGCCTCTCCCTTCCCTTCTTCTCTTATTTGAACGCCATTCCGAATCTTAACCCAGGAAAACCTGGCCGGAATTGTCTATGGCGAGGATCGTCTTGCACTCGGAACAGCGAAAACGCCCCGGTTTTAAGGCTTTAAGCTTCTTTGAACAGATAGGACAGGAGAAGATCCGCGGAAAAAGGGAGACTGAATCTACGGAAACACCGCTTTTGAAGAAATTGATGGAATCGTCAAGGTTATCTTTAATATTGAAAAACTGAGAAAACCCCAGCAACTGGAATACCTCGTATACCTTGGGCTGTATTTCCAGGAGCACCAGATCGCCGCCCTTGGGCTTGGCCGACTTGAGGAAGGCGGTAAAGGAGCCAATACCGGTGGAGGACACGTAATTAAGCCCGCTGCACTGAAAAATAAGGCGAATAAACCCGTTTTCAATGGCCTTCAGGATCCTTTTCTGAAAATAATTGGAATTATACGTGTCAATATACCCTGAAAGATAAAGAACAAGACACCCTTCCACCTCATTCACCTTTTGAAGCTTTATTTTGAGGCTTTCGTCTTTTTCATCATCAAAACCAGGAACTATTTCGTTATTTGCCATGACGCTCCCTTCGTCCATAAAAATAGCATCGTCTAAATACTGCAATTCTATAGTATCTATTTCGGTTTGTTTTGTCAAACCAAGAAGCTGCTACCATTAATTATATACAATATTTCAAGTATACAATATCCCATGTACTTATCGGATATTATTATAATTCTTTCCCGGCCCCTGGAAGCGGGAAATATCGGGGCCGTTTGCCGGGCCATGAAGAACATGGGGCTTTCCCGGCTGCGGATAGCCGGCCTAAGCCGGGAGGATCTGGCCGGGGAAGAGGGGCAAATCCGGGCCAGGGCGGTCCACGCCGCCGATGTCTGGGAAGGGGCGGCCTTTTTCGATACCCTTTCCGCGGCGGCGGCGGACTGTTCCTTTCTGGCCGGAACCACCCGGAGGCGGGGTCAGCGGCGGAAAAACGTGAGCATAGACCCCGGGGAAACGGCCGAATGGTTCAGGGAAAAACCCGGACCCGGGGCTCTGGTTTTCGGCAACGAACGGACGGGCCTGGAGGACGGGGAGCTTGCCCTCTGCAACATCGCCTCCCATATCCCCGCCTCTCCCTCTTTCCCCTCCCTTAACCTTTCCCACGCGGTCCAGATCTACGCCTACGAACTGTTCCGAAGCCTGGGACAGCCGGACGGCAAGGGCCGCCGTGGTTCCGGACCGGTCAAGGGCGCATGGGTTCCCCTTTCCCGGACGGAAACCGACGCCCTTACCGCCGCCATAGCCGCCAATCTTGAATCCCTGGGGTTTTACCGCCACCCGGGCCGGGAGGAACAGGCCGTCTTTATCCGGGATCTTATCTCCCGGGCGGCGCTTAGCCAGAGGGAGGGAAAGTACCTGGCGGCCATATTCGCCAAGGCGGCGGCGCTGGTGAAGAAAACACGGGGGCGAAGCGGCGCTTAATTTTTCACAAAGAGCTTGTAAAAAAGCAGCAGGATCTTGTAGTGGAAGTAAGAAAAAACCCGGAAAAATTTCAGGGGGCTTCGGAAGCAATAGATCGCCCACTCAAGACCCCGGTCAAATGTCTTGCGGGAAGGACGGCGTCTGCGCTCGGCAAACACGTCGTAAAGGTCGCTGCACCAAAGCCGCAGCCCCCTGGAGAGCCGCCGGTCGTTCCTGGCTATCCAGTTTTCCTCCCCCCGCACCCCTTTGCCCACCAGGAGCAGGGAGGGGGAAGCCTTACGGACGGCCTCAATGATGGCCGACTCTTCCTGTTTCCGGAAACCGCCGACAAAACGGCCCACCACGTAGAGACGGGGAAAAGTCTGGCGGATGTTCCGTTCCGTTTTTCCCAGGATCTGCCGCGTTCCCCCCAGAAGGTACAGGGAAAGCTCCCGCTCTTCCAGGATGGTAAGCAGGTTTACCACAAAATCAAAGGGCATATACCGTACCGCTTTTTTACCGGTAAGGAAACGTATGCCGCCCACGAGGCTTTTGGAGATGGGGATCACCAGGCTGGCTTTCTTCACATAGCTGCCGTATTCCCCGTTGCGCCGGGCCCGCAGCAGATCCGTCAGGGAAAGGAGTACGATGTTTTTCCCCTCCCCGGCGGCCAGCAGCTCGTTAAGGGCCTCTCCAAGCCGTTCCGGGGCCACAATGTCCAGGGGAATTTTAAACAGGTAAACCCTCTCCCTGAAAGACGGGTTTTCCCGCTTAAAGGGATCGGCGGAAGGTTCCGGAACAGGGGAAGCAGCCGGTTCCCCTGTTACCGCGGCTTGTATATCCACGATGCATTCTCCAAAAGAATAAGGCGCACAGCTGCCACTCCGCAAACGGCGGCGGTTTCGGTTCTTAAAACCGTGCCGCCGAATTTAAATGGCTTGAAACCCGCCCCCAAAAAACGGGACACCTCAGCGGGGGAAAATCCCCCCTCGGGGCCTATTGCCAGGACGACAAGATCAGGTACCTTACTAAGATAGTCATGGAGAATAGCCTTTTCAAGGGGGGCTACCGGATCTTGGTGAAAGAGAATCCCAAGGGGACGGGAATAATGACTTTTCAGGGTTTCCCAATAGGATAAAAGCCCTTCCGCGCTGAGGGGGCTGTGCAGGGACGTGGGCGCGGCGGAGCCGCTTTGCTGCCGGGCCTCCCGGATAATCCGCTCCCAGCGTTCAAGCTTTCCCCCGCTGTCCCGGAGTTTCGGGACCGAACGCTCCGCCGCGAAGGGAACTATCCCGGCGATCCCCGTCTCCACGGCCTGACGGACGATAAGGTCCATCTTTGTTCCCTTGGGAAGAGCCTGAAAGAGTAAAACCGGCGGCGCGGATTCGGGCGGCGGGGCTTCCGGGCTGTCTTCCGGGGGCTGGCAGCGGCCGATCAGCGTCTCCCCGTCCACGGACAGGATCCGTACCAGGGTCTTCAGGCCGTTCCGCTCCGGAACCCCGTCCTGTCCGGGCAGCAGGGCCGGAAAGCTGTTTCCCACCCCAAGCCGCCTTACCCGGACCAGGTAATGGTAATCCTTTCCCCCCAGCCGGATGGAACCGTCAGGGGCGGGCGAGACGGGCAGTAAAAACTGTTTCATGTTTCCGGTTCTGCCATTTATGATTCGTTAGAAACCAGGCCCTTCGTGTACCTTTGTGCGCTGGCCAAATGGCCTTGGTGGTTAATATTCTTCATTCCCGGTTTTTCTCTTACCCGGCTGTTTAGTTCAATCAGGCTCCTAGGAAGCCTGGGGCAGTTCCCCGGCGGCCTCTTCCTGCAGGACTTTGAGGGTCTTGGCGGACTGCATCAAAGCGGGGTAAGTTCCCCCCCGGAGAATATTCACCCCCTCCTGCAACTGAACATCGTATTCCAGATCGTAGACCGGGGCGATAACCGTGCGGTTCTGTTCATCCCGGATAAGCCGGCGGAGCAGGGAAATGTTACCGATTCCGTATTCCTTGCCCAATTCCCTGGCGTAGATGTCTATATCGGCCATGCTGGCCTTGGGGTTGGCCTCGATGAAAGCGGGTATTTTATTCGCCGCCATAAGGGTGTTGAACTTCTCGGCGTCCTCGGCGGTAAATTCGGGGAATTTCACTTCCCGATCCGGGGGTATGCCGATCTTGTCGATGTTCGCGTCGCTGGGGGTGTAGTACCGGGCCGTGGTGAGTTTAAAACCCGCCGTATCCAGGGGAAACACCTGCTGAACCGATCCCTTGCCATAGGACCGTTCCCCCACCAGGTAAGCCCTGCCCCGGTCTTTAAGGGCCCCGGCCACAATTTCCGAGGCCGAGGCGGAGCCCCGGTTGATAAGCACCACCACGGGGATATCCAGGGGGACGGCGATGGATTTGTGGGCGTTAAAGACGGCGTTTTCCGACGGGATTCGGGACTTGGTGCTGACCACCACGCCGCTGTCCAGGAAGAGGTCGCAGATCCCTATGGCGGCCTGCAAAAGCCCTCCCCCGTTGTTCCGCAGATCCAGAATCAGGCTGCGGTAATTTTTGGCCTTAAAGCCGTCCAGCGCCTCCCGGCTCTGGTCTACCGTCATGGGGGTAAAGGTGATCAGCCTGAGGTAGCCGATTTCCCCGATCATGTCGTACTTGATGGTGGGCACCTTGATAATTTCCCTTACCAGGGTAACGGGAAATTCAAGCTTGGCTCCCCGGCGGATCTTTATGTTTACCGGCTCCCCGGGAGATCCCCGGAGCCGGGCTACCACCTCGTCCAGGCTGAGGGAGCCGGTGTTCTCGCCGTTAATCTCGATAATCAGATCCCCGGGGTTTATCCCCGCCCGCCAGCCCGGGGTGTCCTCGATAGGGGAGGATACCTCCGCGTAGGAGGGCTTACCGTCAACCCGCTCCTCTATGGGCTTGGATATGTACAAGCCCACCCCGCCGAAGCTCCCCTGGGTAATATCGCTCAGATCCGTCATTTCTTTTTCCGACAGGAAGTTGGAATGGGGATCTCCCAGGGAATTCAGCATACCGGACATGGCGCCCTCGAACACCGTTTTGGGATCCACCTCTTCCACATAATGACGCTGAATGAAATCAAACACGTTCTGCATCGTGGAGGTATACCGCCTGGCATCGTTGGTCTGGGCATCCACCCCGGGCGCCAGAGCGGCGATGAATACAACACAGAGAAACACGGTGGAAAGAGCCCAGAGCCAGGGAAACAGGGGTTTCCCGCTCCGGAAAGGAAAGGGGGAATTTGCTTTATTCATAAACTTATTTTGAATAAATTTTTAATCCTATGCAAGCTAAACGCCGTCAGGCTCTTCAAAAAAGAGGGGGAAAGGCAGCAGGGCGCGCAGAAAAGCGTTCCCCCGGGGCAGCGGGGAAGACAGGGGGCTCAGGGCGGAAAACAGCAGTTCCGCCGCTTCCGGGCTTTCCAACTCGACATCCGCCCTCCGGTTTTCCCCAAGCCGGTCAAAGGAAACACCGCCTTCCGACACGGAGATCCGGAACCCCTCCCCGGCTATCCGCAAAACAAGCGAACCGTCGGGAAGGGTTTCGTTTCGGGCTTTCAGCCTGAGGAACGGGGGAAGGAACCTGAAATAATCGAAAATTCGAAAGCTGTAGGCCGAAGTAAGGGCATAGTCTTCGGCGAAACGGGAGAAAGCGTCCAGTTTTTCCCTTTCCTGGGGCTGGACGGTGACCCTAACCTGATCCCGGTCCCCGTTCCCGCCCCGGAGATTCAGGAAAGCGCCGATCAGTTCCGGCAGCCGGGCCGCCAGTTGGGAAGCGTCGTCCAAATTTACCTCATGGATCTTTTCCCCGGAAGGATCGCTTATCAGGTAGCCCAGGAACGCCCCCTCCGCCAGGGCCGCGTATACCCGGAAGTTCCAGGAACTGAGGATATCGAACAGCTTTTCCCGGGGCCGCTCGATCCGGGCGGCCTTGGTCCGGTGAAAGGCGGATATCCGGTCCAGGAGTTCCCCGTCGCCGGCCTTCAGCTCCCGGAGGGAGAGCTTCCCCCCTTCCGGCCCAGGGGCCGGAATCCCGCTTAAAACGTGGCGGACGTTGGCCCGCCGGCAGAAAAAGGTAACATTTATCCCCGCGGGAGCGTACCCGAAGTACCCGTAGCGCTGCCGCTGGCCTCCCAGACAACTGAACACCGCCTGTTCCCGGCGCATGTCCTCCAGAGCCATTTCCATCAGGCTTCGCATATAGCCCCGGGATCGGGCGTAGGGGTGTACCGAAACCATGCCAATCCCCCGGCCGGGCAGGGCCTCCCCCAGGATATTCATGGTCAGGGGGTAGCTTCCCACAACGGCCTTGATCCTGCCGTCTTCCCGGGCAACGTAATGATTACCCTCCATGAAGTATTCCCGTTTGTAAAGCTTTGGGAGAAGAAGGGGAAAATCGTGGGGCGTTCTCGCCGCGCTGAAGACATAGTTCCCCAGGTCAATGACCTCGTCGTAATCCCCGCTGGCCGCCTTTTCGTACCGGA
Organism: Treponema sp.; assembly: GCA_031288815.1. The sequence goes on along the minus strand of JAITQR010000164.1, from coordinate 2,096 downwards.
CCGTCATAAAACCAGAGTACGCCGTCCCGCCGGGCTTGTCAAAGCCGCGCGCTACGCCATAGTTTTTCCAAGCGAAAAGGGCCGCGAATCGGACAAGCCGTAACCGGATAACCCTCCCGATCCGCGAAAGCCGGGGGATCTTTCTTTGCAACCAACCGTAAGGGCGAAGGGGAGGCGGGAATCCTGGCGGAATGGCTTGATTATCTTTCCCCATAAACGTAGATTTTTAAAATGAAGATTTACCGGCCCCTCCGGTTTTGCCTGCTGTTTTACGAGGCCGTCCGTCTGTTTACGCTGCTTTGGGTCGTGGGGAGCGTGGCGCCGCAGGAAAAGGCGTTTCCCTGGCTGGTTTACGGAACCGCCAACGCCCTTTTCCTGTTTATGGCCCTGTTTTTATTGGTGGATATGTCCTGGTACCGGTCGTATATCCCCTTGTATACGGCGGAGAAGATGCTGGCCGCGTTTTCCGCCGTGGTCTGGGTCTTTTTCTCCCGGGTCCAACTGACTTCGGCGATAATGGAGGGTGGTCCGGAAATCCTGGTCCTGCTGGGCGGCGTTTTGGGTATCGCGGGGGGCGATTTGCTTTCCGCCGCCGCCGCTCTGGCGCTGGGTCAGAAAATTAAAGATTGGAAACCGTCCGAAATAGAGGCGGAAACCGTGGCGAACGGGGGGTTATGATGCGTATTATTCCGGTGGCAAGCGGAAAAGGCGGGGTAGGAAAGTCTCTCCTGGCGGCGAATCTGGGGGTTGCCTTTGCCCAGGCGGGCCAGAGGGTAATATTGGCCGACTTGGACCTGGGAGCTTCCAATCTGCACCTGGTGCTGGGCCACCAGGCTCCGCGGACGGGGATCGGCATCTGGCTCAACGATACCCGTATGGACTTTAACGCGGTAATCACCGAAACCGACATCCGGGGCCTGCGCTTTATTCCGGGCGATACGGAGATACCGGGAACGGCGAACCTTAAACCCGCCCAGCTAAAGACCCTGGTCAAACGGCTTTTGGCCCTGAAGGAAGACGCCGACATCCTCATCCTCGACCTGGGGGCGGGAACCCACCAGTCAATCCTCGACTTTTTCCTCCTCTCCGGCCAGGGAATCGTGGTATCCGCCCCGGCGGTCACGGCGGTACTCAACGCTTACGTCTTCCTGAAAAACACGGTTTTCCGCCTCATGTACACCGTCTGTACCAAGGGAACCAGGGCCTGGGACTACCTGGAACGGGCCCGCAGGGAAGGATCGGGGCCGCAGAAACTCTACATCCCCAAACTGCTTCCGGAGATAAAAAAGAAGGACAAGGCTTCCTACGAGAAATTTATGGATCACCTGGGGCGGCTGCATCCCCGGCTTGTAATGAACCTTATCGAGGATCCGAAAGACGCCGATGTGGCGATGAAGATCCGCCGTTCCTGCGAGGAGTACCTGGATCTTAAAATTGAACACCTGGGGATTATCTACCGGGACAGTATCCAGGAAACGGCCCTGTCCTCCCGGCTGCCGGTGCTGCTTTACAAGCCCCAGGCGCTTATCTCCCAGGCCATCTACCGGATCGCCGACAAGATCCTCAGTTCCGGCGAAGAGGCTTCCCCCCTGGACGCGAAGGAAATCGACGAGAGCTTCCAGGAGGCGGGGGCGGAGGCGGAAATGGACTTCGACAACCGCATGGAGTATGTGGAGGATCTGCTCCACTCCGGCGCCCTAAGCCAGGGGGATCTGGTGGAAACCGTCAAGACCCAGCAGCTTGAAATCTCCAAACTCAGGAAGGAAAACAACTTTCTCAGGTTCAAGCTGACCCAGGCAATGAATCTTGGCTACAAGCCTTAGGCGACTTTCGCGAGAATGCTGCCTTTGTATATTAAGGCTTCCGGGTTTTGCCGGTCACCCTGCAGTATGCCATCAAGGTAATCGACGGCGGAAAGCATATCCTGTTTTGACGCCTCCATGACCGTTACATACCGCGCCTGAAACGCCGCCGCGTCAAAGGTATCCGCGAAAGCGGAACCGCACAATAACACCAGCAGTCCAAGAAAACACAAGCGCCTTAAAAAGAACATAAAACCCCTCTCTATTGAGCCTGTCCCAAAAACTGAAGTTTTG
>JAITQR010000303.1 GCA_031288815.1 Treponema sp. | reverse complement strand
TCGATCATCGTCCGGTCTATATCCACCTGATCCTGGGCGTCCAGGCCTTCCAGTTCCGGGGCGATAACGTTGTTTACGTTATCCACCGCCTTGAGAACCCCCTTGCCCAGATACCGGCTTTTGTCGCCGTCCCGCAGTTCCACCGCCTCATAATCGCCGGTAGAAGCCCCGGAGGGGACTGCCGCCCGTCCCAGGGTGCCATCTTCCAAGATCACGTCCACTTCAACGGTAGGGTTTCCCCGGGAATCCAGTATCTCCCGGGCATGTACGCATTCGATAATGCTCATCTAATTCCTCCAGATTGTAACTAATATCTTATTCTCCGGTATTCGGGAGCCTGAGTCAAGGAGCGCCGCGCCGCGTTAGGGACCCCGCCGCTTTACGGCGGGACGGCGTGACCCCTGGACCGGTATTTCAGCGGCCCCGGCTAAAGCCAGCGGAGTTGTTCGGAAACTCCGGTTCCCGAACAAGCGCCGCCCGGAAACGGCAAAACCCGGGGCGTTTCGCGAGATCCGCAAGCCGGCGCTTGCTTGGCGGGCAGGCAAGCGGCTTGTCGAAGAAGTTCAATATTTAGCGCGAAATATTGTTGACTAAACAATTTTTTATTGGTATTATTATTGTATCGGCATACATCCGGAGGGAAACATGGACGGGACAAACAAAAGCGCCGCGGCGAGAAACAAGATGCTTTTGGACTCTTACAAAATCACCATGGAAGGGCTCGCGGCGTATTACGGGGACAGCTTCGAAATTGTGCTCCATGACCTTACGGACCTGAACCATTCGATAATAAAAATAATCAACGGCTTCCATTCGGGAAGAGAAGAGGGAGCGCCGATAACGGACTTTGCCCTCTCGGTTCTGGAAAAGATAAAGGCAAAGACCGCTAACGCGAACAAGAAAATGGCCCCGTATATGACCTATTACTCCAGCAGCAAGCACGGAAAGCCCGTAAAGTCCACAACTATCGTCATTTTTGGGGTAAATAACGAGGCGATAGGCCTGCTTTGCATCAATTTTTACCTTGACAGCCCCATTTCCTCCCTGGCCGGCCTTTTCGGATCCTCTTCCATTTCCCCCGCGGAACTTGTAAACGAAAATTTTGTCTCGAATTCGGACGAGCTTGTGGAGAAAGCCTTACAAAAGGTAAAGTCGGAAGTTATGAATGACAGTACCATCCCCGCGGTGCTTAAAAACAAAGAGATTGTCACCCAGCTTTACTACCAGGGCGTCTTTAAGCTTAAAAACGCGGTTTCCCTGGTGGCGGAGAATCTTCTTATCTCAAAAAATACCGTGTATCTCCATATCAGGCCCTTAGAGAAAAAAGAATAAAAATTTTCATAAATGTTAAAAATTTCTCTTGACAATAATATATTACAGTGTTAGGGTGTAATAAAATAACTCAAAGGAGTGGCAAAAACCATGAAAACAGTATCGACGGAAAAAGCCCCGGCGGCTATCGGCCCCTATTCCCAGTGCTGCGTCTCCGGGACTCTGGTGTTCACATCGGGGCAGCTCCCGCTGTCCCCCGAAACGGGCGGCCTTGTGGGGGAAACAATAACGGAGCAGACGGAACAGACCATTAAAAACCTTAAGGCCGTACTTGAAGCCTCGGGCTCATCCCTCGAAAGGGTGGTGAAAACGCTCTGCTTTCTTAAAGACATGAAAGACTTCCCGGCGTTTAACGAGGTCTACGCGAAACACTTTCCCGGCAGGCCGGCCCGTTCCACCGCGGCGGTAAAGGAACTGGCGAAAAACGCGCTGGTTGAAATCGAGGCTGTCGCGGAAACCGGGGAGACGAAATGACCAGGGAACCGGTCAAATGGACACGGAACCCCGGGTCCGGAGGGGAACGGCCCGACAGCCTTTCCCTTATGGGCCTTGGGGAAACGGGTAAGGCCCGTAACTTTCACCGGAGTTTTCCCCAGTACGAGGAAACGCCGCTGGTAAAGCTTCCGGGTCTGGCCTCGGCCCTGGGCATAAAAGGCTTTTTCATTAAAGACGAATCGAAGCGTTTCGGCTTAAACGCCTTCAAGGTTCTGGGCGGTTCCTACGCCATAGGCCGCTATATTGCCCGGCGTCTGGGAAAGGACATTTCGGAGCTGGACTACGGCGCCCTTGTCTCGGAAGAGACGAGGAAAAAAACGGGGAACATTACCTTCTACACGGCCACCGACGGAAACCACGGCAGAGGCGTCGCCTGGACGGCCAATAAGCTGGGGCAAAAGTCCGTGGTGCTTTTGCCCAAAGGCTCCTCCCCGACACGGCTGGAGAACATCAGGAAAGAAGGCGCCGAAGTTTGCGTTACGGATCTTAACTACGACGACGCGGTACGGTTTGCCAGCCGGAAGGCCGGTTTGGACAGAAACGGCGTTATGGTGCAGGACACGGCCTGGGAGGGCTACGAAGACATTCCCGGCTGGATCATGCAGGGCTATGGGACCATGGCTTACGAGGCCTATGACCAGCTTAGGGCCGCGGGAGTGGAAACGCCTACCCACATCTTCGTCCAGGCCGGCGTGGGTTCCCTGGCCGGCGCCGTGCAGGGCTTTTTCACCAACGCCTACAGCGACAACGGCCCCGTCACCGTGGTCGTTGAGGCGTCCGCCGCGGACTGTCTTTACCGTTCCGCCCTGGCGGGAAAACTGACCCCCGTGGGAGGGGACCCTTCCACTATCATGGCCGGCCTTGCCTGCGGGGAAGCCAACCTTATCTCCTGGAAGATACTTAAACGGTACGTGTCGTTTTTCGTGTCCGCCCCTGACTGGGTGGCCTCCCGGGGAATGCGCGTTCTGGCCGCGCCGGTCGGGGGAGACGCGCCTGTCGTCTCGGGCGAATCCGGGGCGGTGACAACAGGTCTTTTGGCCACGGCCCTTATGGACGGGGAACAGGAGGCGCTGCGCGGCGATCTGGGCCTTTCGCCGGATTCGGTGGTTCTGGCCTTCAGTACCGAAGGAGACACCGATCCTGTCCGTTACAGGAACATAGTCTGGGACGGCGAGTTTCCCAGCGGAAATTTTTAGCGAGGAGGAAAATTATGATAGATTTTGAGGCGATTAAAAAAGCGGCCGAAGGGTACAGGAAAGACATGACCGCTTTTCTCCGGGATATCGTAAAAGAACCGGGGGAAAGCTGCGGTGAAAAAATACACGCCCAACGGATCCTTGAGGAAATGAATAAGCTCGGGTTTGACGAAGCGGGGATCGACAAGATGGGCAATGTTATCGGTTACATGGGCAAAGGCGGGACCCTTATAGCCTTTGACGGCCATATCGACACCGTGGGCATAGGCAACCGGGCAAACTGGAAATTCGATCCCTACGAAGGCTACGAAACCGAAACCGAGATTGGCGGCAGGGGGACTTCGGATCAGCTGGGGGGTCCGGTGGCGGCGGTTTATGCCGCGAAAATCATGAAGGATCTGGGGCTTTTGAGCGACAAGTACCGGGTAATGGTGGCGGGAACGGTTCAGGAAGAGGACTGCGACGGCCTTTGCTGGCAGTACATGATCCGCGAGGAAGGCATCAGGCCCGCTTTCGTGGTTTCCACCGAGCCGACCAACGGCAACATTTACCGGGGCCACCGGGGACGCATGGAGATTCGCGTTGACGTGCAGGGCGTTTCCTGCCACGGTTCCGCGCCGGAACGGGGCGATAACGCCATTTACAAGATGGCCGAGATCATCACCGAGGTAAAGGAACTCAACTCGAGGCTCAAGACCGACGCTTTTTTGGGCAAGGGAACCCTGGCGGTTTCGGAGATTTTCTTTACCTCCCCCTCCCGCTGCGCCGTGGCGGACTCCTGCGCGATCTCCATTGACCGCCGCCTTAGCGCCGGCGAAACCGACAAAAGCGCCATCGCCGAAATCGAGGCGCTTCCTTCGGTAAAAAAATACGGCGCCAAAGTTTCGATGTACCAATACGACAAGCCGAGCTATACCGGCGTGGTCTACCCCATCGAGTGCTACTTTCCCACATGGACCGTTCCCGAAGACGCTCCCCATGTGCGGGCCCTGGCCAAGGCTTTTGAGGCCATGTACGGCAAACCCAAGATCGACAAGTGGACCTTTTCGACAAACGGCGTAACCATCATGGGCCGGAACGGCATACCCTGCGTGGGACTGGGACCCGGCAAAGAGGAGGAAGCCCACGCCCCCAACGAAAAGACATGGAAAGACGATCTGGTAAAATGCGCGGCCATTTACGCCGCCCTGCCTTCGGTTTACCGCGAGATTGAATAGTATCTCTGTCCATGTGCGGACACAGCATGGACAGGGTTTTTTGAAATGAGGCTGTTCCAAAACTTCGGCTTTTGGAACAGCTGCCTTGAATCTAAATAACAGAGCTGTTCGGAAACTTCAGGTTCCGAACAACGGCGCTTAAAAACAATTTAGGAGAAGAACATGGACCCCGTTAACCAACTTATTGCAAGACTGGACAAGCTCAATTTTGAAAACATGTACGGCAATGATTTTTTGCTGACCTGGGAAAAAACCATTGATGAAATTATGGCTACCTTTACGGTGGCCGACGCCCTGCGCGCCCTGAGGAAGGGCAACATCTCCGCCCGTATCTTCGATTCCGGCCTGGGCATCTCCCTTTTCAGGGACAATTCCACCCGCACCCGCTTTTCTTTCGGCTCCGCCTGCAACCTCCTGGGCCTTGAGGTTCAAGACCTGGACGAAGGGAAGAGCCAGATCGCCCACGGCGAAACGGTGCGGGAAACCGCCAACATGGTCTCCTTCATGGCTGATGTAATCGGCATCCGGGACGACATGTACATAGGCAAGGGCAACGCCTACATGAGGGAAGTCGCCAAGGCCGTGCGGGAGGGTTTTAACGACGGGAATCTGGAGCAATGCCCCACCCTGGTGAACCTCCAGTGCGACATAGATCATCCCACCCAGAGCATGGCGGATATGAATCATATTATCCATCACTTCGGGGGTATAGATAACCTGAAGGGAAAGAAGATAGCCATGACCTGGGCCTACTCGCCGTCCTACGGAAAGCCCCTGTCGGTGCCCCAGGGTGTTATCGGTCTTATGACCCGTTTCGGAATGGAAGTCAGTCTGGCCCACCCCTCGGGTTACGAAGTGATGCCCCAGGTCGAAGAGGTGGCGAAGGACATGGCCGCTTCTTCGGGCGGGAAGTTTACCAGAAGCAATTCCCTGGCCGAAGCCTTTGAGGGCGCGGATATCGTGTACCCCAAGAGTTGGGCGCCCTTCGCGGCCATGGAGAAAAGGACGGACCTTTACGGCAAGGGAGATTTCGACGGCATCAAGGCCCTGGAGAAAGAACTGCTCGCCCAGAACGCCGAACACAAGGACTGGGAGTGTACCGAGAAACTGATGCGAAGCACCCGGGACGCCAAGGCCCTCTACCTTCACTGCCTTCCGGCGGACATCTCGGGGCTAAGCTGCGAAAAAGGCGAAGTGGAAGCTTCCGTGTTTGACCGCTACCGCGTTCCCCTCTACAAAGAGGCAAGCCACAAACCCTACATCATCGCGGCCATGATCTTCCTCTCCAAGGTTAAGAAGCCCCGGGAGCTTCTGACGGATCTTGCCGCCAACGGGAAGAAGCGGTTTTTGGGTTAAACCATGGGGAAAAAAATCGTAATAGCCCTGGGAGGCAACGCCCTGGGGAATACCTTGCAAGAGCAGATGATCGCCGCCCGCGGCGCCGCGAAGGCCATTGTTGACCTGGCGGAAGCGGGACACGAGATCGCGGTGGTTCACGGCAACGGCCCCCAGGTGGGGATGATAGAAACCGCCTTTGAGGCCGCCTCCAGGGCCGATCACCATTTCCCCGTTTTGCCCATGAGCGTCTGCGTCGCCTTAAGCCAGGGTTACATAGGCTACGATCTCCAGAACGTGCTGCGCGAGGAACTGGACAGGCGCGGCATGAAGATCCCCGTGGCGACTATTATTACCCAGGTTGAGGTCGATCCAGCCGATCCGGCCTTTCAGAATCCGTCCAAACCCATCGGCGGCTTTCTTTCCAAAGAGGACGCGGAGCGCCTGGCGGCGAAGGGCATACCCGTAATGGAAGACGCGGGCCGGGGCTGGCGGCAGGTCGTCGCCTCCCCCAGACCGGTAAAGATAGTGGAGGCCGAGACCATCAAGGCCCTCTTGGCGGCGGGGCAGATCCCCGTGGCGGCGGGGGGCGGCGGAATACCCGTGGCCATGAAAGACGGCCAGTACCGGGGGCAGGCCGCGGTGATAGACAAGGACTTTAGCGCGGCCAAGCTGGCGGAGACCCTGGGCGCGGATACGCTCATCATTCTGACCGCCGTGGAAAAGGTCGCCATCAACTTCGGTAAAAGCGATCAACGCTGGCTTGACCGCCTCTCTGTTAAAGAGGCCGAACGGTACATTGCCGAAAACCAGTTCGCCAAAGGTTCCATGCTCCCCAAGGTGCAGGCCGCCGCCGCCTTCGTGCGTTCAAGACCCGGCGGCGAGGCCCTCATCACCTTGCTTTCCAAAGCGCGAGACGGCATCGAGGGCGGAACCGGTACGGTAATCACAGACTAAGAATAAGAACCTTTCCCCAACGGAGAAATAATCATGAGTGAAATAATGCGTCCCATTCCCTTTGACGAGCTTGTACTGTGGATTGCGGGGGAGTACGCCGGACAGGGATCTGTCTTCAATATCCGGAAAGAAAAATTTTACCGGAACGAGAGCGGCAAAGGAGTAACGCTTTACGGGACAAAGCTGGGCTCTCCCCTGGGGCCCGCGGCGGGACCCCATACCCAGCTCGCCCAGAACATCGTTTCCGCGTACCTGGCGGGAAGCCGCTTTTTTGAGCTTAAAACCGTGCAGGTAATGGACGGAGAGGAACTGCGGAAATGCGTCCCCAGGCCCTGCATCAGCGCGGTTGACGAAGGCTACAATGTGGAGTGGTCCACGGAACTCACCGTCCGGGAAGCTTTTGACGAATATGTCAAGGCGTGGTTTCTGCTCCACCTGCTTTCCAAAGAGGCCGGGATAAACGCCGGAGAGCGGGACTTCGAGTTCAACATGAGTGTGGGCTACAATTACGACGGCATCGTTTCCCCCAAGATCGACGGGTTTATAGAGGGATTAAAAGACGCGTCCCGGACCCCGGTATGGAAGTCCTGTTACCAACAGCTTGAGGATCGGGCTTCCCTTTTTAAGCGTTTTACCCCTGGGGATCTCAAGAGCATATCCCCCAATGTCGCCTCGAACATCACCCTTTCGACTCTCCACGGCTGCCCGAAAGAGGAAATTGAAAAGATCGCCCGGTATCTTATTTCCAAAAAGAAGCTCCACACCTGCGTTAAGTGCAACCCCACGCTTCTGGGCTACCAGACGGCCAGAACCATTCTCGACAGCATGGGCTACGGTTACGTTTCTTTTGACGATCATCATTTTAAGGACGACCTGCGGTTTGACGACGCGGTAAGCATGATACGCCGGCTCATGACCGAGTCCGAAAAAGAGGGGCTTTCATTCGGCGTAAAGATCACAAACACCTTCCCGGTGGAAATAAAGAGAGAGGAACTGCCCGGGAGCGAAATGTATATGTCCGGCCGCGCCCTCTTTCCCCTTTCAATCACCGTGGCGGATAAGCTGTCCCAGGCTTTCGGCGGGAAACTGCCTGTCTCTTACGCCGGCGGCGCGGATTACTTTAACCTGGAATCGATTTTGAAAACCGGTATACGCCCCGTCACGATGGCCACGGCTATCCTCAAACCCGGCGGCTACGAAAGGATGAAACAGCTTGCCCAGCTGGCCGAGGACTGCGCCCCCTACGGACAGGGCGACGTGGACGCCGCCGCCCTTCACGCCCTGGCCGCCTCGGTAACCGGAAATGTCCGTTACGCGAAAAGCTACCGCCACGGCGGTTTACGGAAAAGTTCCTCCAGGCTGCCCCTGTTCGACTGTTACAAGGCGCCCTGCGGATCCGGCGGCTGCCCCATAGAGCAGCGCATTCCCGAATACCTGGCCGAAACCGCCGCCGGAAATTACGATCGGGCTTTCGCCCTCATCGCGGAAGACAACCCCGCTCCCTCGATCACGGGAACCATCTGCGATCACCAGTGCCAGAACAGGTGTACCAGGGCTGATTATGACGACCCCCTGGAGATACGGCGATCCAAACTGAGCGCCGCCCGGCGCGCCCAGGACGCTTATGTGGCGGGCCTGAAAAAACCCTCCGATAAAACCGACAAGTCCGCCGGTATCATCGGCGCGGGGCCGGCGGGCCTTGCCGCGGCGGTATACCTGAGGCGCAACGGCGTACCCGTGACGGTTTACGAAAAGCATGACAAACCCTTCGGCGCCGTGAGCCGCGTAATCCCCGGCTTTAGAATCGGCCCGGCGGAAATCGAAAAAGATTTCAGTATCCCCTTAAAACTCGGCGCGGAGTTCAAATTCAACTGCGAAGTACGTTCCGTCGCGGAGCTTAAGAAAAAGCACGCCTTCGTCATCATCGCGGCGGGGGCCTGGAAAGAAGGGGTCTCTCCCGTAAAAGAGGGAAGCGCCTCCGTGATAGACGCGCTTAAGTTCCTGGAAGACTCACGTAAAAGCGATCTTTCCCTGGATCTCGGCAGATCCGTCGCGGTAATAGGCGGGGGGGATGTGGCCATGGACTGCGCCAGAGCCGCCAAGCGTAACAGGGGCGTTGAAAAGGTTACCGTGGTATACCGGCGAACCCGGGACTTTATGCCCGCCCAGGATGAGGAATTCGAACTTGCCCTGAAGGACGGCGTCGAATTCAAATGGCTTTTGGCCCCCGAAAGTTTTGTAAACGGCGTTCTGAGCTGCGAGGTCCAGAAGCTCGGCGATTACGATTCGGGACGGAGGAGTATTACGGGCACGGGCGAAAAAACCGCCCTTGGCTTTGACACGGTAATAGGCGCCGTGGGCGCCAGGGTGGACACCCGCGTCTTCTCCGAAAACGGAATCCCCCTGAACGAAAAAGGCTTCCCGATCCTTAACGCCCGCAACGAAAGCTCCATTGGGAATGTCTATGTGGCCGGGGACTGCCGGACCGGGGCCGCCACGGTGGTAAAGGCGATGGCCGACAGCAGGATTATCGCCCTGGACATACTTTCAAAACTGGGCATGGCCGGCGATTTTGGGCACAGAAAAGTCCGGGAGCTTGAGGCGAAAGAACTTTATGAAAAACGGGGCATTATAGCTCCCGCACAAAGCGGCGACAGCGACGGCTTCCGCTGTCTTTCCTGCGACGCCCTCTGCGAGGTCTGCGCCGAGGTGTGCCCGAACAGGGCCAACATCGTCATAGAAGCGCCGGGTTTCCTCTTTAAAAGACAGATCGTCCACCTGGACAGGATGTGCAACGAATGCGGGAACTGTACCGGCTTCTGCCCCCACTCCGGCGAACCCTCCAAAGACAAGTTCACGATCTTTTCGTCCCTTGAGGATTTTAAGGACAGCGAAAACAAAGGCGTTCTTTTCGAGAACCACGGCGTCGTCGTGGCGCGTCTTGAGGACGGGAGCGTTACGCGCTGCGGCCCGGAGGGCGGCGAACTGCCCCGGCCGTACAAAACAGTGGTAGAAACCCTGCTCGCCAAATACGGATACATGATCGGAGGTGTCCAATGATACTGATAGGAAACGGAACGGTAGTTACCAGGGACGAGGAAAATCCCTTTATCGAAAACGGAGCCGTCCTCGTTGACGGCGAGCTCATCGCCGATGTCGGAGACAGCGCGTCCCTTAAGGCGAAGCATCCCGGCGCGGAATACATCGACGCCAGGGGCCGCCTGGTTATGCCGGGTTTCATCAATACCCACATGCACTACTACAGCACCTTTGCCAGGGGCATAAACACGGGATCAAGGCCGGCCACGACTTTCGGCGAAGTGTTAAGCGGGCTCTGGTGGAAACTCGACAAACTCCTCACCGGGGAAGACGTTTACTATTCCTGCCTGGGCCCCATGATAGACGAGGTGCGTTCCGGCGTCACGTCGGTGATAGACCACCACGCCAGCCCCTTCGCGGTCCGGGGAAGCCTTTTTAAGATCGCCGAGGCTTCCGAACTGTTTGGCCTTAGAAGCAATCTCTGTTACGAGATTTCGGACCGGGACGGTGAGCAGATCCGGGACGAAGGCTTAAAGGAGAACCTTGAATTCGCCCTGTACTGCCAGAAGAAGAACAGCGACATGATAAAAAGCCTGGTGGGTATGCACGCCCAAATGACCCTGGGCGATAAAACCATGGAACTGGTAACCCGCGCCGCCGAAGACGCGGGCCTGGGCTTCCACATTCACGCCGCCGAGGGCATCGAGGATGTGGTTGATTCGCTCGCCAAATACAAGCTGCGGGTAATTGAGCGCCTCCGCAAATGGGGAATACTCTCGAATAAAAGCATCGCCGTACACTGTATCCATATCACCGAGGAAGAAATGGACATCCTTAAGGAAAGCGGCGCGGCGGTGGTCCACAATCCCCAATCGAACATGGGCAACGCCGTGGGAACTTCCCCCGTTCTTCAGATGATGAGGAAGGGCGTACTTGTCGGCCTTGGCACCGACGGCTACACGGCGGACATGACCGAGTCGCTGAAGACAGCCGCCATACTGCACAAACACGC
>JAITQR010000147.1 GCA_031288815.1 Treponema sp. | reverse complement strand
AGGGGCAGGAGGGGGGCCTCAGGCTCAAGGGAAGGGTGCTGAGCAGCATCTCTCACGGCAGCATCATCCGCTACACGGTGGACTGCGGGGAGATCCGGCTGAACGCGGACGTGCTTTTTGACGCCAGCCTTCTCTTTAACGAAAACGATCCGGTGTACCTTTCCATCGCGGAAGAGAACATCCTTAGGCTGGAGTAAGAGGCGGGAGCCTTGGGGGCCTATACTTCCTGAATTATCATTGCCGCCATGCCGGACTCTACTCCCGAAAGAACCTGGAGCAGCCGCAGGAAGGCGGTTATCCGCTGCTGGGTAACGTTCAGGCACTTGGTCAGAGGAATCTCCACCATAAGCTCCAGCTCTCTCCAGTTGATAATAAGCTCGCCCGCGCCGCTCTTCTGATCCTCCAGGACGTTTTTAATGGTTACGCCGACAACGATGAGGGCCTGGGCGGAGGTACTGATAAGTTCCTGCGCTTCCCCGTTAACATCTTTAAGAATGGCCCTGATATGCCGCAGCTGGCTTTTATCCCTGTCGGACTTGGCCAGCATCGCCTGCAGCCGGGAACCGGCCGCCCCGTTTTCCCCCAGGGAGTCGTCCAGGGCGCCGATCCGGGCGGCGGCGTCAATAAGGATATGATAGTTTTCGGACATGACCTGGGAAGATTCCATGGAATACCAGTGACCCCGGATAAGCAGCAATTCGCAGAGTTCCTGTATTTCCTTTTTGAAGATATCCAGTAAAAAGGCCATTGTGTAGTTAAAGCCCTCGGGACAGGTATAACCGTCCAAACCCCGGTTTACAAAGGCGGAACTTTCCTGGGGGGTATAATGCAGGGCCCGCCTGATATCCGGATCGCCGAAGACCTCCCGGGCAAGATCCCTTGCCTGGAGCAGCTTTTGCTCTCTTATAAAACCGTCCATCGCCTTCCGGACCTCTTTTTCCCGGGCTTCCAGGTAATTCGAGGCTATGTGTTTAACGCTGAGGGCGGGCTTAAACTCCCAGGAAGGGTTCTCCTCGATATGCCGGATTATCAGCACCAGGATATCCGATCGCCTTAATTCCCGCAGATGAGAAACAAGGGTATTCCACTCCTCGGGGTTAATCACGTCCACGCCGTTCTTGTAGAGTTTCAACACCCGCAGAGGCGGCCCCCAGTCCAGTTCCGTGTCAATGGCGTAGAACACCTCCAGGAAATCCTTGATCTGGCCGCCAAGATCCCACCCCGGCAGCGGGCTAAAATGGGGGCGGATATTGAAGTTGTTCTCGATAAGGCTGGGGTCGAATTTTTTGAGAAAAAAGAAAAAGTCAAAAACCGAAAAGTTGGCCAGAGCCAGGATCTGATTGTAACAACAGTCCACCTCGTTCATAAGTTCCTGGCTAATACCCGAGGCCAGGAGATCAAAATCTTCCTGTAAAAGACGGGAAACCTCGGTAGTCGGCATGGATTTGGCCTGTTCCTTCACGTACTCGGGGGTCAAGCGCTGTCTTGCGTCCAGGTACTTGATATCCAGAAAGGTCTCTATGGTAAGCTCCTTGAGGAGTTCCGACTTGGCGGCGTTGTTCAGAAAACCGTGGGCGTGGAAAACGGTTCGGTATATTTCGAAGAAGAAGCTTGCCATGGCCGGTTCAAGCAGTCCGGTCTTGGGCCGGTAAAACCGCGAATACCGGTTCCTCGACAGTTCTTTGGCAAGCTGCTTCATTGCCCTTTTCTTCAAGGTCCGGGGGTCGTTGCCTCTGAAAAAAAAGGAAATCAGTTTATCTAAAAACGCCAAAAACATACGTTTATTTTTTTCTGGAAACCGTCGCGGCGGCTCCGGCGATTCTCGCGGAAATATCCCCCAAAATTCCCCGGGCCGTTCTGCTCTTTTCCATGGAGTCCTGATACTTATTCCCCGCCAGGCTCACTTCCGCCTGATCCGTGGTACGCCGGGCGGTATCGAAATCCGTATCCACCCCGGTAAAGTCAAGGTCGATATTCCCGGCCGCCTTGGCGTTGTCAATAGCGTGGCCGGTGTCCTCCAGGGAATCTTTAACCGTGGCAAGCAGGGCGGCGGCATCTTCCCTGGCCCGGGCCGAGGCGGTCCTGCCGTCACTGATGGCTTTGTTGGCCGCCGCCACGGCTTCGGCGGCGTAGTTTTTGGCCGCGTCGTAACGTTTGGAAGCCGCTTCCTCCCGCATACGGGTCAGGGCTTCCCGCGCCCTGGCCAGGGAACTTCCCGCGAAGCTCACCACATCAGAATCGTTTTCCGCCCGGATAACCGCGCTCTCCGCGGCGTCCATTTCCGCCAGGGGCGGTTTCGCGCAACCGGCCCAGAACAGGGCCGAAAAAGCCATAACACACAAACATAATAAGAACCTCGATTTTTTCACTGTACTTCTCCTAAAAAACATTAGAGTTGTTCAGAAACTTCAGTTTCTGAACAACAACCGCTTAAAATTGGCAAAATGCAGGGCATTTTGCAAGACTTGTTCGACAACCAACCGGGTTGTTGAACAAGTCTATTATCGGTACAACCGATTCCCCTTAATATAATACAGGCGCCGGGGGAGAATATAAAGGGCGTCCGGATAACTCCAGGAATCGGCATCTTTTTCCGAAAATAAAACAACACTATATGACGGCGTTTATTACCAAGAAAAAATCCGCGCTGGTATTCCTCTGCGCCCTTCTTAGCGCCGCCGCCGCCGCCGTGCTGTTGAACTACCTGCTGAGGGGGCCTAAACTGGGGCCCCATTACGATTTCCTCATGAACACGCGGGCTCCGCCCCCGGTTGCCCGGAGCCTCCTCCTGGTGGACACCGAGGACATCATAGAACCGGGAAGCGCCATCCAGCTTATCCTTACCCTTACCGAGATGGACGCGGCGGGCCTGGTCATAGAAAGCCCGGTGTTGAGTTTTTCTTCCGGCCGGGAGGGGGAGGGGGAAATACTCTACCGCTTCGACGAGGAATTCGCCCTTTTAGGCAGGAACATCCAGAATCTTTTCGAGGCCATCCGGATTGGCTCCGTCCCTCCATCGGAATCGGAGCGCTATGTGACCGAACTGGTGGAGCTGGCGAACCGGGGAAAGGAACGCCTTACCCTTGCCCTGGTTCAGCATGACGAAGCCGGAATGGCCCGGATGGAACGGGCCGCGGCGGCCTTCGGCAAAACCTTCAAGGCCGGGGATCTGCGGCTTCCCAGCCCGGTGGATTCTCCCTGGTATTCCCGGCCCAGGCCGGATTGGGACGGCAGGATACGCCGGATAGCCCCGATACTGCCCGGCGGAGAGGAACACGTGGTTTACGCGGCCTTGAAGGAATGCTTCAAGGATCGTTTCAAAGATTCCCAAATTTTCGCCGCCCAGGGAACGCCGGCCCAGACTCCATCGGGGGCGGAGGAAACGGCGCTCATTCCCCTGGATATAAACGGGGCTATCCTCTTTGAATGGCCGGGGAAAGGGGAGGCTTTCCAACGGCTTCCCCTGGACTTTTTCCGCCAATACGGGGAAGCGGATCTGAACCTGCAGCGGCTCCTGAAAGAGGCGGATTCCCTGGGAATCTATTCGAAGATCCCGCCGGAAAATTCCCCCCTCTACCTCTCCGAATACGCGCTGGCCATGAGGGAGGAATTTCTCGCGGACAGGGCCGGCGGCGGAAGCGGCGAACCGGAGACGGCCGAAGGAGGGGCGGACTGGATCCGCGCCCGGGAAGAGTATTTCAGCCGTCTTGAGGAATTCCTCGAGGGGCCTTCGGAGGCCGGCCTGGTGAGGGGTTACGAGGAACTCATCGCCTCGGAAGACCTGGGGGAGGAGGGACTCGCCCGGATCGGCGCCCTCCGGGACAGGCTTATCGCCGCCTTCGGGAAGCTCAGGACGGCTTGGGAGGAATTTCGGGACATGCGATCCTTCCTCAGGGAAACCCTTGGCTCCTCCTTCGTGATCCTGGGGCCGGGGCAGGAGTTTCAGTCCTCCCCAGGGGGACTCCCCCTTCTGGGGAGCCTCTTTCCCGAAAGACCCGTTCTCTCCGGCCCGGAGGCTTCGCTGGTTTTGGCGAACAGCCTGCTTACCGGCCGGGCGATACGGCCCGGGGAAAGCCGCCTTGTCCTTCCGGCGGCTTTTCTCGCCGCCCTGCCGGTAATCCTGATCATGCTGCGCTTCGGGCCGTGGGGAGGGCTCGCCGCCGGCTGCGTACTCAGCGCCCTTGTGGGGGCGGGCTTTTCCTGGAGTTTCATCCTCCTGGGCCTCTGGATCGATCCCCTGATTCCCCTGGGCGCCTCCCTTGCCGCGGTTCTTACGGCCTTTTCGCTTTCCCTGGTAATAGTCAGCCGGGGCGCCCGGCGCTTCCGTCTGGCCTATGGGCCTTACGTGAACAAAAGCTGCCTGAAGCGCCTTGTCTCCGCCGGACGGCCCGCCGTATCCGATCGGATATCGGTCAAGGCGGCGGTGATCACCATCCGGGAAACCGGGCTTCTCGCCCGGGAGGATCGGGTGAAACCCCTGGCGGGGGCCGGGGTGGTGAAAGAGTTCCGGGAAACGGCGTCCCAACTGATTAAAAAAGCCGGCGGGGTAATCGTCGGCTGCGACGGGGATATGGTGCAGGCCTGTTTCGGTTCCCCCCTGGAACGGATCGGCGCGGGGCCTTCCCAAGACCCCTACGCCCATCATACCAGGACTCCGGTGGCTCGGGCGGTGGAATTCCTGGCCGAAATAAAGGCCGCGCCTAAGACCGCGTCCTGGCGTTTTGGCGTCGACGCCGGGGAATGCGCCTTCGGCTACATGCCCGTTTCAGGCTATTCCGCCTTCGGCCGCCCGGTAGTCCGTTCCCGGATCCTTTCCGGCCTTGCCAGCCGTTACAAGACCCGGACGATAATTTCCGAATCGGTTAACGGTGAACTGAGGGATATACCGGTCCGGAAACTCAACGTACTCAAAAAGCAGGGCGGCGGGGCCGGGGAAGCCTTCTACGGGCTCCTGCTGCGCTAGGAGCCTGTCGCGCGGGAGCCTCACGCGCTTGCGGAACTACCGCTACCGGTTCAGCTTCTTTATCACCGGCGCCAGTATCCGCAGCCGTACCACCCGGCCGCCCCCCAGTTCGGCGAAGGCCCGGTAGCGGTCGCCATCGTCGGAGAAGGGAGATCCCTTTTCCCCGGGGAAGGGGGCGTAGCGCTTCTGCGTCCAGACCAGGGCGGGATCGCTTAAAGAGCTCCGGGGCCGGGCGGGATCGAAATAAATGTACGATTCGTGAACCCCCCTTTCGTCCGGCGGGGCCTCGTCGGTACATTGGAGG
>JAITQR010000296.1 GCA_031288815.1 Treponema sp. | reverse complement strand
CCGGCGGCCCCGGCGGCCAGTGCGTCAACACCACCGACTCGGCGGTACGGATCACCCATCTCCCTTCGGGTATCGTGGTTCACTGCCAGGACGAAAAAAGCCAGATAAAAAACAAGGCCAAGGCCATGCGGATACTCAGGGCCCGGGTATACGAAATGGAAGAGGCCAGGGCGGCCTCCGAACGGGCCGAGGCCAGGAAGAACCAGGTCGGCAGCGGGGATCGTTCAGAACGTATCCGCACCTACAACTTCCCCCAGAACCGGCTTACCGACCACCGGATCAACCTTACCCTCTACAAATTGGACCTCATCATGCAGGGAGACGTGGCGGAACTCTTCGACGCCCTCAAGCTTTCCGCGCGGGAGGAACTTTTAAGGGCTACCGCGTCTTAGCCGGCCATGGCCCCCCGGAATCCCCAAAACCCTTCTCCCATGAGTATCCGGGAAGCTCTGAGGGAGGGAAGCGCCCGGCTTAAAAAAGCCGCCACTACCCCCTCCCTGGACGTGTCCCTTCTCCTTGCCAAAGTCCTGGACATCGACCGGGCCAGACTGCTCCTCATCGACAAGGATACCCTCTCAAATGAGGCCTGGCGCCGGTTTGGGGAGCTTCTGAAACGCCGCCTTGAGGGGGAATGCGTGGCCTATATCCTGGGACACAAGGAATTCCGGGGCCTTGACTTTCTGGTAAATCCCGCGGTTTTGGTACCCCGGCCGGACACGGAAACCCTGGTAGACGCCGCCCTGGAAACAATCCGCCGGCGATCCGCCGGAATCGCCGCCGAAACTCCGGCCGAAGCAACGCGCCTCCTTGACCTCTGCACCGGCTCGGGCGCCGTGGCCATAGCCCTTAAACATGAAATCCCCGGCCTGGAAGTTTGGGCTTCGGATAACTCCAGGGAAGCCCTGGAAACCGCCAGGATCAACGCGGCCCGGCTTTTACCCGATCCCGCCCCCCGCAAATCCGGGGAAGTGAAAAGGGAAAATCCGGAACAGGCCGGAATCCGCTTTGTCGAAAGCGACCTCTTCGCCAATATTCCAGGCCGTTTCCATATAATCGTCTCCAACCCCCCCTATGTCCCCAGCGGGGAGATAAAAAACCTGTCCCCGGAGGTACGGCGCGAACCCCGACCGGCCCTGGACGGCGGCTCGGACGGCCTGGACCTTATCAGGCCCCTTATCGGCAAAGCTCCGGAACATCTTTACCCCGGAGGCGCTGTCTTTATCGAGGCGGATCCCCGACAGATGGCCGCCCTTGCCGTTTTACTTGAAAAAAGCGATTTTAAGGATATACATAGTTATAGGGATCTGTCAGGAAAAGAGCGGATTATAGGCGCTGTTTTATAAGCTTACACAGGCTATTGGAAAATTATGGAAGGTGAAATTTCAAAATTCAGAGAAAAAATTCAGCCTTACGGACAGCGGGAACAGGAACGGATCGAAAAAGCCCTGTCCGTGGCCCTGGCGGAAGAAGCGGAATCATCCCCCGGAACCGCCGATCCGGTCCGCTTGACGGGAATCGCCTCTATTCTTATCGAGCTTAACCTGGACAGCGATACCGTCGCCGCCGCCCTTTTGCTGGGCAAGTCCGGCAACGCTTCCCCAAACGAGGGAACGGAGGAAAGATTCGGCCGCCATGTGGCCCTTCTGGTGGAGGAAGTCCGGAAAATTGGGGATATTTCCGCCCGGAACAAGACCATCCAGGAAGCGGAAAACATCCGGAAGATGCTTTTCGCCATGACCACGGATATCCGGGTCATCTTTATCAAGCTGGCGGAACGCCTCTACGCCATGCGGGCCGGCGACTCCCTGCCGACTTCCCCGGAACAATCCGCCGGTCCGGCAGATGAAGCTTCCTCCCCCACGCCGGCGGAGCCCGCCCCGGGGGAGATAAAGGCCCTGGCCAGGGAATGTCTTGATATATACGCCCCGCTGGCCGGGCGGCTGGGTATCTCCTGGATCAAAGACGAACTGGAGGATCTGGCGCTCAAACGTCTTAACCGGGACATCTATAATCAGATTAAAAAAATCGTCTCGGAAAGACGGGGGGAACGGGCCGAATTCCTTAGCCGGGTACAGGGGGATATCCGGCGGGAAACCGCGGCGCTAGGTATTTCTATAGAGGTCTCGAGCCGGGCCAAGCATTTCTATTCGATTTATCAAAAAATGCGTAAACGGAACAAGGCCACGGGGGATCTCTACGATCTTTTTGGCATACGGATCCTCTGTGATAGCATTGAAAACTGCTATACCCTTCTGGGCCTGGTACACCGACTTTGGAAACCCCTGGACGGCCGTTTCAAGGATTATATCGCCATGCCGAAATCCAACGGGTACCAGAGCCTCCACACCACGGTTTTTGTTCCCGAAGCGGTGAACGAAAACCCGGCTTCGGGGATTCCGGAAAAGGGAGCCGGGGGAAGGATGCTGGAGATACAGATCCGCACCTGGGAAATGCACCATATCGCCGAATATGGAATCGCCAGCCACTGGCTTTACAAGAAAGGTTCTACCCACGAGCTGGTCCGGCCGGTGGATATTTCGATTATGAACCGCCTGCGGGACTGGAAACAGATGGAAGATGGCCGGAAAAACGGCATGGACATCCGGAATTCAAAATCCTTCCTTGAAGACATCAAGCGGGAACTTCTTAAGGATTCCATCTATGTTTTTACCCCCCAGGGAAAGGTGATTGAACTCCCCGTAGGGGCAGGCCCCATTGACTTCGCCTACAGCATCCATTCCGCCGTTGGGGAACACTGCATAGGCGCTAAGGCGGACGGTTCCATCATCCCCCTAAGCTCGGAACTGCGGAATACCCAGGTAGTGGAAATCCTCACTTCCCCCAGGGCTCATCCCCATCTCAACTGGCTGCGGATCGTGAAAACAGCCAAAGCCCGCGGCAAAATCCGGACATGGCTTGAGCAGAACGACGATTCAATCATTATCGAAAGAAACGTTGTAGCCAAAAAGAAACCCGGTTCCCAGCAGGAGACTTCCCTCCCCCCCGCTGTCCCGGTTAAGGAAATCCCCATGGTACAGCGGGTCCCTCCGGATCCCGCCGTCAATGACGTGCTCCAGGTACGGGTCGAATCCGGCCGGGGTTCATACGAAAAAAACGTGATGATTCGCTTCGCCCGTTGCTGCCGCCCCGTTATCGGAGACCCCATCGTGGGTTATGTCTCCCGGGGCCGGGGTATCATCGTCCACCGGAAAAACTGCGGCAACCTGGCCAATATCCCGGACTTCGAAGAGCGAAAAATCGACACGGAATGGGAAAACGCCGTGTCGGTTCTGGTACGGCGCTTTAAAATCAACGCGAAACTATCGGCGGATCTGTTCTCGGAAATTGAGGGAGCCGTTCGGAAGTACCAGGGCCACTTAATCGAAGGCCGGCTCGAGGAAACCGCCGCCAACCGCCTCACCGGTTTTTTTACCATGCAGCTTGAACAGGCGGGGGATCTTAAAAAAGTCATAAAAAACATCCGGGGCATACCGGGGGTATTGAACATCCAGCCGATATAAGGCTGGACTATCCTTTTGCCGCAAATAACGCTGGCATATTTCCCTCCTGGATGCTATCTTGCTATTGTAATTTTGGGACTGCTTTCGGGTAAAAAATTTATGAAAACATGTCTTCGTGTCCGGTCGCAAAACAACCGGTTTAGGAATTGTCTTGTCTTTTTCCTGGTTTTCCTATTCCTCATGTCTTGTCTGGGGAGCAGAAACCTGGAACGGAAAAGCGCTCCTCTCTTTATTCCCGATCCTGAGTCTGCCCCGGTTGCCGGATTACTTCCCCAGGTTCCCGAATCCGCCCTTCCGGTTTCCAGGCCCGTCCCTGTAAGTTCCCTTACCCTGGTTGCCGCGGGGGATAATCTCTTTCACGAGCCCCTGATTAAGGCTTTCAAGGGGGAAGATGGCTACAACTTCGCCCCCATCTATGAAATGGTTACACCCATTATCGCGGGGGCGGATCTGGCGTTTATCAATCAGGAGACGGTTCTTGGCAGGGAATCTTTCGGCTACTCAGGGTATCCCCGGTTCAACACCCCCCAGGCGCTGGCAAAAAATCTGGCTGACGTGAGCTTTGACATCATAAACCAGGCAAACAACCACGTCATGGACAAGGGAGAGGAGGGCATCCGTGATACCATCGCTGTCTGGGACGGAATCCCCGGCGCCACATACCTGGGCATACACCGTTCCCGGGAGGAACGGGACAACAGAAAGATCGTCATCGAAAAGAACGGTATCCGTATTGGGTTTCTGGCCTACACTTACGGGACTAACGGCCTCCTCCTTCCCCGGGACAAACCCTATCTGGTTTCCCTTATTGACCGGAAAACCATGAGCGCCGAAATAGGCGCCCTGCGGCCCCTCTGCGACTTTCTCGTCGTTTCCATGCACTGGGGGGAGGAATATACCCTCGATCCTAGCGCGGAACAAACCGCCCTGGCGGAATTCCTTGCCAAAGAGGAGGTTGACCTGGTAATAGGCCACCATCCCCACACACTCCAGCCCCAGGCCTACATTCCCCGGCCCGGCGGCAAACAGATGCTCTGTTTTTATTCCCTGGGCAACTTCATGTCCGGCCAGATAAGAACCGAGACCCTCTTTGGGGGCCTTATGTATGTAAAGCTAAGCAAAAAAGACGGGAACACCACGATCGCGGATACGGGCATTATTCCGGTGATCACCCACTACGAACAGGGATTCACCGGCTTCCGGGTGTACCCCCTCTATCAATACACCGGCGAGCTGATAAAAAAACACCGGTCTTACCATGAAAAGACCGGCTTAAATTTAAACGCTATCAACTCCGCTCTGAACAAGCTAAACGCAAAGCTGTTTATGGATAACCCCTTTGCCCCTGCCCCCGCGGAAGAACTCCCCGTTACCGCGGCAGTACCTTAAGACTTCTCGCCGGCCGCAGCCGCGGGGATTGTCTTTTTTCCGTGTTTGACCGCAGCCCGGCAGGTTTTACAGATCTTCACTTTAACTTCCCCGGCTTCCTGTTCATACAGAATTTTGACGTTACTCCGTTTACAAACCGGACATACACCCCGTCCGTGGAAAGCGAGCTCCCGTATCCCTTTACCTCTGTGCGCTTTAGACATCCTATCCGTCCTTCTTTTCGTTTCCTGCCGCTTTCTTTCCGGCTTTCGCTTCTTTTTTCGCCTTCTTGCCGGAATTCCCGGTATCCAGCTTGTAATCCACCAGTTCCAGGATTACCACCTCGGCGGTATCCCCCGGCCGTTCGCCAAGCTTGATGATCCGGGTATAACCGCCGGGACGTTCCTTCATTCTGACGGCGATATCGGTAAAAAGTTTTGCCACTATCCCCTCGTCAAAAAGACGGCTTGAAACTATCCGTCGGTTATGAACCGAATCGATCTTGGCTCTGGTTATGAGTTTTTCGGCGCGTCTTCTTATTTCCTGGGCTTTCGCCTTGGTAGTCCGTATCCGTTCATACCGGAACAGGGATGTTACCATGTTGCGGTGAAGCGCCTTCCGGTGAGCCGAATCCCGGTCAAGGTGGTTAAAGCCTCTCCTATGCTTCATCTTCTACTTCCTTCTGGGGGCTGACTCTGACCACATTCTTAAACACGTTGATATCGGTAATCCCCAGGCTCAGATTCCATTCCTTGAGTTTTTCCTTGATCTCCTGGAGGGATTTTTTCCCGAAATTACGGGTCTTGGCGATATCATCCTCTGTTTTCCGGGTCAGTTCCCCGATGGTTTTAATGTTCGCGTTCTTAAGACAGTTGGAAGATCGAACCGACAGTTCCAACTCCTCCACCGGAGTGTTGAGTATCTGCCGTATCCGCTCATCGTCCTCGTCAAAATCCTCATCAAGCCCAAGGTTGTTTTCATCAAAATTAATGAACACCAGAAAGTGATCCTTGGCCACTTTCGCCGCTTCCGCCAAGGCGTCATCGGGTTTTACCGTCCCGTCGGTCCAAATCTCCAGCACCAGCTTGTCATAATCGCTCCGCTGTCCTACCCGGGTCGGCTCCACGGAATACTTGACTTTTTTAACCGGTGAAAAAATCGCGTCCAGCGGAATGGTTCCGATTATCTCCACGTACCGCTCGTTTACCTCGGAGGGTACATAACCGCGGCCCAAGTCTATTTGGATCTCAAGTTCCAGCTTGGCGTCGTCCATAAGGGTCATTACATGCTGGCCGGTACTCAGCACCTCGACCTGTCCGATTCGGGCAAAATCATCGCTCTTGATCTCCCCCTTGCCGGACCATTCATAAAGCAGGACATCCTGTTCCGTATCATCCGGAAGCCTGAGCCGGATCTGTTTAAGGTTATTGATAACCTCAAGGGTATCTTCAACTACATTGGGGATGATCTCAAACTCACTTGATACCGCATGGGCAACTCCATCTATATCGTAAGAGGTAATTTTAACCGCGGTAATCGCGTATCCCTGGATTGAGGAAAGAAGAACCCTGCGCAGGGTATTACCAACCGTTGTACCGAATCCCGGTTCAAAGGGAGCGGCGGTGAACTTGCCATAATTCTGCTTTAGCTCACCATGCTCAAAGGTGATACCTTTCGGGCGTTTGAATCCTTTAAGAAGGTTCTTACGAGCCATGGGAACTCCTTATTTAGAATATAACTCAACAATCATCTGTTCCTTGATATCCACCAGGTCGGTAATATCACTACGCCTCGGTGCGGCAAGGAACTTCCCTTTCATAGCGTCAGGATCCAGTTGAAGCCATGGCATAACTCCGCTTTTTCCATATTCCTTTAACGCGTCTTTTATAACCACAAGGCCTTTGCTGCTTTCCCCGATGGCGATTTCGTCTTCCGGTTTTACCAGATAGGATGGGACATTTACCCGTTTACCGTTCACCGTAACATGGCCGTGCAGTACAATCTGACGGGCCTGGCTGCGGGAAGTGGCAAAGCGGAGCCGGTAAACCACGTTGTCAAGCCGGCGTTCCAAAAGCACAAAGAGGTTCTCGCCGGTAATGCCGGTCATCCGGAGGGCCCGTTCAAAAAACAGACCAAACTGCCTCTCCTGCATACCGTATATCCGCCTCAGCTTCTGTTTTTCCCGAAGCTGGATACCGTAATCGGAACGCTTCCCCGGCCTTCTCTTGGGATCTTTTCCCGGGGCGGGACGTTTTTTATGTATAGGACACTTATCGCTTTTACAACGATCCCCCTTAAGCATCAATTTTTTCTGTTCCGCCCGGCACAAACGGCAAACCGGTCCAGTATATCTCGCCATATTTCTCCCTGCTCCTTACATACCGTCGTCAAATACGGCGGGTCTTCCGCGGCCGGCAACCATTATGCGGAATCGGCGTTACATCATTAATAGACTTCACTTTTATACCTAAAGCCCCAAGTTGGCGGATTGCCGATTCACGGCCAATACCGGGACCCTTTACATAAACATGCACTTCCCTCAAACCGACCTGCAGGGCCTTCTGGGCCGCGGTTTCGGTCACCGTCTGGGCGGCGAAAGGGGTTGATTTCTTGGCGCCCCGGAACCCAAGCCCACCGGAACTGGCCCAGGATACGGCGTTACCCATTAAATCGGTGATAGTTACAATTGTATTATTGAACGTAGCCTGGATATATACGTTCCCTTCATAAACTGATTTCTTCTCTTTCCTCTTTTTCGTGCTAGCAGCCACTCAATCCTCCATAAAAAGTCACCCATGCAGAACAATCAACCATTCCGGACATCTTACTTCTTCTTTCCCGCGACGGTCTTTTTCTTGCCCTTGCGGGTACGGGCGTTTGTCCTGGTCCGCTGACCCCGGAGGGGCAGTCCTTTACGGTGGCGGAGGCCCCGGTAACAGCCGATATCCATAAGCCGTTTGATATTCAGGGCGACTTCGGTGCGTAAACGCCCCTCCACCTTGTAATCCCCTTCGATGATATTCCGGAGTTCGTTCAGCTCTTCCTGGGACAGATCGTTGATCATCCGCAGAGGATCGAGTTTCGCTTTTTTGCAGATCTCGTCCGCGCTGGATCTGCCGATCCCGTAAATATAGGTCAAAGCAATATTCACATGCTTATTCGGGAGGTCTACCCCCACAAGACGCGCCATACCCTTTTACCCCTGCTTCTGTTTATGCTTGGGGTTCTGACAAACGATACGGACAATACCGTTCCGCTTAATCACTTTGCACTTGTCGCAAATCGGTTTCACACTGGTTCGGACTTTCATCCAACTTCTCCCTTAACCCCGGACAAAACCGGGGAACTTAAATTCATAGCGAATTTTATGCAATTCGTCAATCTTCCCATAGTTAAAGGTTCCGGCCCCGCAAATGACCCCGCCGTGTCAATCCGTCGTGATGATGCATCTTGAGGAGCCCCTCGACCTGACTCATGGTATCCAGATCCACGCCGACCAAAATCAGCAGCGAAGTGCCCCCCATCAGATAGGAAATAGACGAGGGGAAGTTAAAGGCCCACTGGATAAAAGTCGGGATAACCGCGATAACCGCCAGGTAGAGGGAACCGGGAAGCACTATCCGGTTTAGTATCTTAGTAAGATACTCCTCGATCCGTTCCGCCCGGATACCCGGTATTGAGCCGCCGTTTTCCCGGATCTGCTTGGCAATCTCTATCGGGTTCAGGCTTACCTGGGTGTAAAAATAGGCGAAGAA
>JAITQR010000268.1 GCA_031288815.1 Treponema sp. | reverse complement strand
GACAAGCTCTTTGTCAACCGCAAAGGCGGGGCCATTTCCGTACCCGGAATCCGGTGGATCATCTCCCGCTACGCCGAAAGATCCGGCCTGGGTAAGAACATTCATCCCCACAGCCTGCGCCACAGTTTTGCCACCCACCTGGTAAATTCGGGCTGCGATATCCGGGTGGTACAGGAACTCCTGGGCCACGCCAGCCTGTCCACTACCCAGCGCTACACCCATGTAGACATGGAGCGGCTCAGGAAGGTATACGCCAAAGCGCATCCCCACGCGGAGAGAAAAGTATGAAAAACATAGCAGGGAAATCAATATGAACGATACAAAGATCAGATCGACCACGGTTCTTGCGGTACGACGGGACGGCAAAGTCGCCATGGCCGGGGACGGGCAGGTGACATTGGGCGAGACGGTGATGAAGAACAACGCCCGCAAGGTTCGCAGCCTCCTGGACGGAAAGGTTCTCTGCGGTTTCGCCGGCGCGACCGCGGACGCTTTTACCCTTTTTGACCGTTTCGAGGAGAAGCTCAAGGAATATTCCGGCGATCTTCTCCGGGCGGCGGTGGAGCTGGCGAAAGACTGGCGTACCGACCGGACCCTGCGGCGGCTTGAGGCGATGCTCCTGGCGGCGGACCGATCCAGGATACTCCTGATTTCCGGTACCGGGGACGTGATCGAGCCCGCCGGAGACGCCCTGGCCATCGGTTCCGGGGGAAACTACGCCTACGCCGCGGCCCTGGCCTACCTTGAGGGGAGCGGTTTCTCCGCGGCGGAGATTGCCGAGAAGAGCCTCCGGATAGCGGGGGATATCTGTATCTATACCAACGGGCACATTACCCTGGAGGAGTTGTCATAATGGGGGATCGAACAGTGGCTGATAAAAATATGGACCGCTTAACGCCCAAGGAAATCGTGGCTGAGCTGGACAAGTACATCGTGGGGCAGAAGAAAGCCAAACGGGCCGTGGCGGTAGCCCTGCGGAACCGTATCCGCCGGCTTAAACTGGATCCGGAGATTCGGGAAGATATCGCCCCTAAAAACATCCTCATGATAGGCCCCACCGGGGTGGGGAAGACCGAGATTGCCCGCCGGCTGGCCAAGCTCGCCGGTTCCCCCTTTATCAAGGTGGAGGCCACCAAGTACACCGAGGTAGGCTACGTGGGCCGGGACGTGGAGTCCATGATCCGGGATCTGATGGCCGCGGGGGTTCAGATGGTCAAACAGGAGATGCAGGAGAGCGTAAAAGTGGAGGCGGAGAAACGGACCGAGGAGGCCCTGCTGGATCTGCTCCTGCCGGGAAGCGGGAAAAAAGCCAAAAGCGCCAAGGCCAAGCCCGTGCCCGTGGTACGCCCCTTCGCCTTCAATAAACCCGGGGAACCGGGCGTAATGGGCGCGGCCATTCAGGTGGGCATTCCCGTGTTCAGGAAGAAGGGGGAGCCAAGCGATCCCACCGCCAAGGAGCTTCTGGACGGGGAGGCGGATGAAATCCTCAGCGCCGATGCCGCTTTTGCCGAGGAGAAGGAGGAGGCCGAAAAGGACAGTTCCACCCGGGAAAAACTCCGGATCATGCTTCGGGAAGGGAAGCTTGAGGATAAAACCGTGGAATTCCAGATCCAGCAGAGCCCCCAGTTTCCGTCTTTCGAAATGATGGGCGCGGGGATGGAGGAATTTGGGGCCAGTATTTCCGAGCTGGTGGGGGCTCTGGGCGGAACCCCCAAAAACAAGGTGATGTCGGTTAAGCGGGCCAGGGAGATACTGATCAACGAGGAAGCGGAAAAGCTCATAGACCGGGACCGGGTAAGCGACGAGGCCCGGCAGCGGGTGGAGGAAACGGGGATCGTTTTTATCGACGAGATCGACAAGATCGCCGTCCGGGGTGAACGTGGGGGAGGAGGGCCCGACGTGAGCCGCGAGGGGGTACAGCGGGACATCCTCCCCATCGTGGAAGGCGCCACGGTTAGCACCAAGTGGGGCCCGGTAAACACGGATCATATCCTCTTCATCGCCGCCGGAGCCTTCAACGTGAGCAAGCCTTCGGATCTGATCCCCGAGCTTCAGGGCCGTTTTCCCCTGCGGGTGGAACTGGATTCCCTGGGCAAGGACGACTTCCTGCGGATCCTCACGGAGCCCAAAAACGCCCTGACCAAGCAGTACACCGGCCTGCTTGCCACCGAGGATATCACTATCGAGTTTAGCCCCCAGGCGGTGGAACGGCTGGCCGCCCTGGCGGCGGAGGTGAACTCCCGGATGGAAAACATCGGCGCCCGGAGGCTCCACACCATTATGGAGAGCCTCTTGGAGGAGCTTTCTTTTGAGGCCCCGGATATCGCCCCGGCGAAGATCCCCATTACCGCCGAATATGTGGATGCCAAGCTGGACGGCCTGGTGAAGGATCAGGATCTGGGCAGGTACATTCTGTAGGGAGCTAATCGGCCCCTAAAAAGATGCCGAAGATTTAAAGAGAGGGTAAGAACTGTGATATCGGGTAATTTTGATAAAACCGTGGATCTCCTGCACCGGGCCATGGACGCGAATCTGGTCCGCCGGGACGTAATCGCCGACAATATGGCCAACGCCAATGTGCCCAACTTCAAACGCTCGACAGTGAATTTCGAGAGCGAGTTGAAACGGGCCCTGGATACCGAAGGGCGGCGGCCCGCGGTGGAACTTACCCTGACCGATCCCAGGCATATTCCCGGCTGGAGATCCAGGGATTACCGGGATGTGGAGGTAAGGCGGGTTCTTGATTATACCAGCGCTTACAACAACAACGGGAACAACGTGGATCCCGAACAGGAACTTATGCTGGCTCTGGAAAACCAGATGACCTATACGCTTCTGGCCCAGGCCGCGGCGTTTGAATTCGGCCAGATAAGCCGGGTATTACGGTAAGGGGTATTTATGGGTATCTTTAGTTCAATCGGAATAGCCGCCACGGGGATGAGCGCCCAGCGGCTCCGTAGCGACGTTATTGCCGACAACATGGCGAACGCCTCCACCACCCGCACCGCCGAAGGCGGACCCTTCCGCCGGAGCCGGGTGATCATGAGGCCCCGGGTGGAGAGCCCCTACTGGCGGTCCCCCTTTCTGCCGGACACCCTGGACAACGGCGTCGGAAAGGGCGTGCGGGTAGCGGAAGTACAGAAAGACTACGCCACGGAAAACCGCCTGGTCTACGATCCTACCCATCCGGACGCCATCAGGACCGGGCCCCGGCAGGGATACGTGGAAATGCCCAACGTGGATATTGTCACCGAGATGACCGACCTGATCTCCGCGTCCCGGGCCTACGAGGCAAACGCCTCGATTGTCGAAGGCTCCAAGGCAATGTTTCAGCGCGCCCTGGAAATTGGCGGACGTTGATTGTAAAAGGGAGGGCGCGTAGATGGATTTTCTTACGGCTAACATGGTAAGCGGCGACCGGGTTTCCATGAAACTTACCCATCCAAAACACATGGATGCCGATCCCGCGCGTTATTCCGGAATCGGGAAACAGGTTCTGGATCTTGAGAAGGCCACCGGGGCGGGAATGATTACCCGGGCGGGAACCTTTGAGGAGGCGATGCTCAACGCCCTGGACCGGGTGTCCGGGGATCAGCAGTTCGCCAGCCAACTGAACCGGCAGGCCGTTACCGAGCCCGGTTCGGTTGACATTCACGATATTACCATCGCCCAGGCAAAGGCGTCCATGTCCCTGGATATAACCCGGAACATTTTGAGCCGCCTTGTTCAGGGCTGGAGGGACATAATAAACACACGATAGTGAGTAGTTCAGGAACCGCGCGTTTTATTCAAGCTGTTATACACCAGAGAAATAAGTTGGCCAGGCGGTCATATTATTTCCGGCAGCCTGTCGCGGCGGTTCCCCTGTGAGTTTCCGGTAGTACCCGCGTCCCGAAACCGGCCGGGTTTCGGCGCGGGCCCAGAACTACCGGCTCACGGCGACTATTAGAGGGGGGGAGTATGGAGTGGTTAAAAAAAATTCTCGGGCAGATCGCTACCCTTTGGGGCAAGTGGTCCATGGTTCAACGGCTTATTCTCATTGGTATCGGGGTGGCGGTAATAGGGGGGCTTGCCGCCCTATTTTCCGTTTCTTCCGCGCCTACCATGGTGCCGGTTATCGACGCGCCCATCCGGGACGAAGTTGCCCGGGACCGGATTATTTCACGGATAAACGAGGAAGGGGTAAGAACCCAGGTTACCCCGGCGGGGGTAATCCAGGTAGCCGACGAGACCACCGCCCGGCGGATCCGGTCCCTCCTGATCCGGGAGGACCTTGTCCCTTCGGGTACCGATCCCTGGGCAATCTTTGACCGGGAACGCTGGACCATCACGGATTTTGAAAGGAACGTCAACCTGCGCAGGGCCATTACCCAGATGGTTACCGACCATATCAAAGCCCTGGACGAGGTGGACGACGCCAGCGTTACCATCGTTACGCCGGAAAGAACCCTTTTCAGCTCCGAACAGAACCCGGTAAGCGCCAGCGTTACTATCTTTCCCAGGCCGGGAAGCGATATTACGGAGAACCGTAAAAAAGTCGAGGGCATCCAGAAGATCCTCAAGTTCGCCGTGGAGGGCCTTAAAGACGAAAACATCGTTATTACCGATCAGGCCGGCCTGGTACTCAACGATTTTACCGGCATGGCCGCCCTGGACCGGATTAAGCTGATTGAACAGGAAAACAAGCTGATCCAGACCCTGGAAGCCAAGTACCGGGCCCTGGTTCTGTCGGCCCTGCAGCAGACTTTCGGCAGCGACCGGGTACGGGACCTGAACATCAAGATAGACATGGACATGTCCCGGAAGACAACCGAGCGGGAACTCTATTCCCCCATTGTCAAAAAACCCCGGACCCCCGGACTGGCCTACGATGACTCGGTACTGCTGGATTCGGTAACTATTTCGGAAACCCTCTCTACCACCAAATGGCAGGGAACCGGCTATAACCCCGAGGGGCCCGCCGGCGTTGAGGGCCAGACTCCCCCGGCCTTCAAGGACATGTCGAATCTTTACGGTCAGATGAGCCAGGAAACCAGAACCCACAACGAGGTAATCAACACGGAAAAATCCCAGGAGGAGCGGAGTCCCCAGATCAACCGGGTTACCGTGTCGGTAAACATCGACGGGATATGGAAATGGAAGTACGATGAAAAGGGGGAGCCGGTCGTGCTGGAGGATGGTTCTATCGAGCGGGACTATACCCCGGTTCCCCCGGACCAGCTCCGTTCCGCCCAGGTTTTGGTACAGAACGCGGTGGGCTACAATTCCGCCCGGGGAGATTCGGTAGCGGTGCAGAACATCCCCTTCGACCGGACGGAGCAGTTTAAGGCCGAGGACCAGGCCTATTTCCGGCAGAAGCAGATACAGACCAGCATAGTGATATTTCTTATCGGGGTGGTTATACTGTTAGTGTCTTTCATCGCCTTCAGGGCGATTAGCCGGGAGATGGAGAGGCGGCGGCGGCTAGCCGAGGACGAGCGGGCCAGACGGGAACAGGCGATTCGGGAAAGCGCCATCGCCCAGGCGGAAGAGGAAGGCGTGGACGTATCCATCTCCGTGGAAGAGCGGAGCCGGATGGAGCTTCAGGAAACGGTGGCCAATATGGCGAAAGAGCATCCTGAAGACGTGGCCCAGCTTATCAGAACCTGGCTCCTGGAGGAATAGGAATGGCAAAGGAAACAAGCGCGGCCGGCGGCGCCAAGACCGGAAGCGGCAAGAAAAAAGGCAAAGAATTTAACGGACGCCAGAAGGCGGCGATTTTCCTGGTGTCGGTGGGTTCGGAAATATCCTCGGAGATCTTCAAGTACCTGCGGGAAGACGAGATAGAGACCCTCACCTTTGAAATCGCCCGGATGGAGACCATAGAACCCGAGCAGAAGGACGAGGTGCTCCAGGAATTCCAGGAACTCATGATGGCCAACCAGTTCATCACCACCGGCGGCATCGACTATGCCCGGGAACTCCTGGAAAAATCCTTGGGAAGCCAGAAGGCCATAGACATTATCAACCGGCTTACCTCAAGCCTCCAGGTGCGGCCCTTCGATTTTATCCGCCGTACCGATCCGGCCCACCTCCTCAACTTTATCCAGCAGGAACATCCCCAGACTATCGCCCTGATCCTGGCCTATCTGGAGCCGAACAAAGCTTCCGTCATTCTCCAGAACCTTCCCAACGAAATCCAGCACGATGTGGCCCGCAGAATCGCTACCATGGATCGGACCAGCCCGGAAGTGCTCCGGGAAGTGGAGAGGGTGCTGGAAAAGAAACTTTCCACCCTGTCCAGCGAAGACTACACCACCGCCGGCGGCGTGGGGAACATCGTGGAAATACTCAACCTGGTTGACCGGGCGTCGGAAAAGCAGATCATTGAGGCCCTGGAAGACGAAGATCCGGAACTGGCGGAAGAGATCAAGAAGCGGATGTTCGTGTTCGAGGATATTGTTACGCTGGACGACCGGGCCATCCAGAAGGTGCTGCGGGAAGTGGATTCCCAGGAGCTTTCCAAGGCGCTTAAATCCGTGGATACTGAGGTACAGGACAAAATCTTCCGGAATATGAGTAAACGCGCCGCCCAGATGCTTAAAGAGGACATGGAGTATATGGGCCCCATTCGGCTTAAAGATGTTGAGGAATCCCAGCAGAAGATCGTGTCCATTATCAGGCACCTTGAGGATACAGGTGAAATCGTGGTCGCCCGCTCCGGCGAGGATGAAATGGTGGTTTAATCGAGGTTCTCCGGGTTTTTCAGTGAAAGGATTTAGCTAGTGGCAAAGGCAGTTTTCAGACCCGGTGAAGTAAGCTCAAACGGCCCGGTGATACTCCTCGATCCCCCGACGGCTTTCGAGGAGCTGGCCCATCTCGCGCCGGTGGAAGAAGCGCCGGTGGAACCCCTGGTGATTGAGGAGTACACCGGTCCTACCGCCGACGATCTAAGGCGGGAGGCCGAGGCTTTCAAGGCCCAGTGGCTTATTGAGCGGGAAAGGCTGATCAAGACTGCCAAAGAGGAGGCGGAGAAAAGCGTCGGCCGGATTCGGGACGAGGCCGATCAGGACATCCAGCGGAAGATTCGGGAAGCCGAGGCGGTAAAGCAGGCGGCGGAAGAAGACGCTAAAAAGATAATCGCCGAAGCCGGGGAGAAGATCCGGCGGCTCGAGGAGGAATCCCGGGCGGATCGTGAAGCGGCCCGGAAGGAAGCGGAGGATCAGGGCAGGATCGCCGGAAAGGAAGAGGGCTTCGCCGAAGGCAAGGCCGAGGTGGAACGGCTTATCCAGCGTACCCAGGTCATGCTTGAGCGCGCCCAGGACAAACGGGGGGAGATTCTTGTCGAAACGGAGCAGGAGATCATCGATCTGGTGCTTCTTATCGCCCGGAAAGTGATCAAGGTTATTTCGGAAAACCAGCGGACCATCGTGCTTCAAAACGTGGTACAGGCCCTGCGAAAAGTCAAAACCCGGGGTAACGTGACCATCCGGGTCAACCTGGCGGATCTGAAGCTTACCACCGAGCATATCAAAGACTTTATTCAGCGGATGGAGGGGGTAAAATCCATTCAGGTGGTGGAAGATACCTCGGTGGATTCGGGCGGCTGCGTAATCGAAACCGACTTCGGCGAAATAGACGCCCGGATCTCCAGCCAGCTTGCCGAACTGGAAGCCAAGATACTGCAAATTTCCCCCATCAAGTCCCGGCTAAAACCCGCCTCTTCCGGCGATCTTGCCGCCGACCTTGTTTCCCGTCCCTCCGAAGGGGTCTGATATGGGAAGCATCTTCAGCAAGTACCATGAAGTTGTTGAACGGACAGATACCGTAAAGTGTGTGGGCCGGGTAACCAAAGCGCAGGGGCTTCTTATTGAAAGCCGTGGGCCCCGGGCGGTTATCGGCGAGCTTTGCCATATTATCGCCCCCAGGGGACGGGGGCTTATCCACGCGGAAGTGGTTGGGCTGCGGGAAGAAACGGTCCAGCTTATGGCCTACGAGGAAACCGGGGGTATTGAGGTGGGGAACCGGGTGATTGCCTCGGGCGCGTGCCTGGAGGTCCCGGTTTCGGACAAGCTTCTGGGCCGGGTTCTTGACCCCCTGGGGAATCCCGCGGACGGCAAGGGGGAAATTAACGCCGCCGCCTTATACCCTGTCATGGCAAGTCCCCCGGACCCTCTCAGCCGCCCCCGGGTAAGCCGGCGGCTGGTTACCGGGATAAGGGCCATTGACGGCCTTCTCGCCGTGGGCAGGGGGCAGCGGCTGGGCATTTTCGCCGGTTCAGGGGTGGGAAAATCTACCCTTCTGGGAATGATCGCCCGGAATACCAGCGCCGACGTAAATGTGGTCGCCCTGATAGGCGAGCGGGGAAGGGAAGTAAACGACTTCATCGAAAACGATCTGGGAAGAGAGGGGCTTGCCCGCTCGGTACTCGTCGTAACCCCGTCAAATTCTTCCCCCCTGGCGCGGCTCCGGGGCGCCTACGTGGCTACCGCGGTGGCGGAATATTTTCGTGACCAGGGCCTGGACGTTATGCTCCTCTTCGACTCCATAACCCGTTTTGCCCGGGCCCAGCGGGAGATAGGGCTGGCCAGCGGGGAGCCCCCGGCCACCAGGGGCTACCCTCCCAGCATGTTCGATTCTATGCCCAAACTGCTGGAACGCTGCGGTACGTCGGAAAGGGGAACCATCACCGGGTTTTACACGATCCTGGTGGACGGGGACGATATGGACGAGCCGGTGGCCGATACGGTCCGGGGAATCCTGGACGGGCATATTATCCTGTCCAGAAATATGGCCCAGCGTTACCATTACCCGGCCATTGACATACTGGGAAGCGTTTCCCGTTTGGCGCGGGAAGTCAGCGGCAAGGAGGCGATCAATGCCGCGGGAATCGTGCGCCGTCACATGGCCGTTTACGCGGAAGCGGAGGATCTTATCAACGTGGGGGCCTATCACAGCGGTTCAAATCCCACTATAGACACGGCGATAGAAAAGCACATGGCCATAGAGAAATTTCTTATCCAGGAAATAGAGGAGAGATCTTCCCTGAATGATACCCTCAAGGGCCTCGGGGACATAGCCGGGGAACCCGTACCCCTGGAGGACACTCCGGAGGAAGCCGGGACTTTTTCCGGTCCCGGCAGGGAAATGATCCGTGAAGAGGTTTAATTTTTCCCTGGAAAAGGTACTGGAACTGCGGAGGTACCGGGAACAGGAAACCGAACTGGAACTGGGCCGGGCCACGGGAGAACTTGTGGTCATTGAACAGCGCATCAGGGAACTGGCGGAGGCGCGTTCCCTCGCGGCTGCCGGACGTTTTAGCCCGGGCAACAGCGCCGTTGATATCCGCAATTACGAACTCTACATCCTCAGGCTGGATAAAACCAAAGAAGAGCTCCTGGAAGCCGCCGCCAAAGCCGCCCAAAAGGTGGAGGAGGCCCGCCGGATCTACCTGGAAGCCTCCCGGGACCGGAAAGTTATGGACAAGCTCAAGGAAAAACGGGCCGCCGAGTAC
>JAITQR010000260.1 GCA_031288815.1 Treponema sp. | reverse complement strand
GATTCCGGGAGAAACCATGGAAGGCTACCTTTTCCCCGACACTTACCTGTTTCCCCGGGATTATCCGGCGGGCCGGGTAATCCGGACCATGGCGGATAATTTCTTCCTCCGCTTGGCCGTGTTATCCGGCACGGGAGGCCCCCCGGCCGAGCTGCCGGCGGCGGAGCTTTACAAGGGGGTAATCCTCGCGTCCATCGTGGAGCGGGAATACCGGGTGGACGACGAGGCCCCTCTTATGGCCGGGGTTTTCTACAACCGGCTGGGGATAGGCATGGCCCTCCAGTCCTGCGCCACCGTGGAGTACGTGATCACCGAGATCCAGGGAAAACCCCACCCGGAAACCCTGTACACCCGGGATACGGAGATTCGGGATCCCTACAATACCTATACGCGACCCGGCCTCCCTCCGGGCCCCATCTGTTCCCCCGGGACAACGGCCCTGAACGCGGTATTTAACCCCGCCTCCAGCGACTTCCTCTACTTCCGCCTGATCGATCCCGCCGCGGGACGGCATTACTTTTCCCGGACTCTGGATGACCACATCCGGGCCGGCGTCTTTTACCTTAAGGGAACCGGTTCCCGTCCCTAACAGCTCTCCGGAGGAGTGTCTTATGAGCCGTATTGCCCGATCCACTATCCAGGAACTCAACGACCGCTTGGACGCGGTGGCCATAGTGGGGGATTATGTGCGGCTGGAAAAGAAAGGGGGACGCTGGTGGGGGCTCTGTCCCTTCCACAACGAGAAAACCCCCTCTTTCACCGTAGACCCCGAGCGGAAGATGTACCACTGTTTCGGCTGCGGCCAGGGCGGGGGAATAATCAATTTTGTCATGGAAATGGACAAACTCTCCTTCCCCGAGGCGGTGGAAATCCTGGCCCGGCGGACGGGGATCGAGATAATCCGGGAAAACGGGGAGTTTGAACAAAAGGCCCCTGAAGAGGAGGGTAAAAAAGAGGAATTGGCGGAACTTTTCCGCCGGGTCTCCGTTACTTTTCATTATTTTTTGATGGAAAAAGATGAAGGAAGCCTGGCAAAACAGTATATTATATCCAGGGGAATTAACCAGGGGATGGTCGAACGTTTCAGACTGGGTTACGCCCCGGCTGATCGGAACTGGCTTTTTAATTTCCTGTCGAAAAAGGGCTATTCTCCCCGGTTCCTCGCCGGGACGGGGCTTTTTTCGGAGCGTTATCCCCAATGGAGCTTTTTTTCCCACCGGCTCATGTTTCCCATTGCCGATCGGCAGGGTAAAACCGTGGCCTTTGGGGGTAGAATTCTGGAAGGGGAGGGCCCCAAGTACCTCAATTCCCGGGAGTCGGAACTGTACAAAAAGGGGCAGACCCTTTTCGCCATCGATCTGGCCCTTCCGGAGATACGGAAAACCCGGGAAGTTTACCTGGCGGAAGGTTATATGGATGTAATAGCCCTCCACCAGGCGGGGATATCCAACGCCGTGGCTCCTTTGGGAACCGCCTTTACCGACGACCAGGCGAAACTCCTTCGCCGCTGGGCGGAAAAAATTTACCTGGTCTTCGATTCCGACCAGGCGGGACAAACCGCGGCGGTCAAGGGCATCCTTACCTGCCGGCGGAACGGCCTTTCCTGCGCGGTAGTGGTTCCCGGCGGGGAGAGCGGAACGGAAGGGGAATTCAAGGATCCTGCGGATATTTTGCGTTATCAGGGGCAGGGGGTATTGCAAGACCGGATGAAATGTTTTATGATTGACTTTAATTATCTCATTTCCCGGAGCAGATCCCTGTACGATATTTCAGCGGCGGAGGGGAAGGCGAAGGCGGTAGCTTTTTTGTTCCCCTATTTGGAAACCCTGGATTCGGATGTGTCACGGGATTCCTGTATCGGCGCTGTCGCGGCTGCCTTTGGGGCGGATAGAACGGCGATCCTGAGCGATTATAACCGGAGGCGTAGCGGGGAAAAGGCAAATCCCCAGGTAGTCCGGATGGAAAAAACGGTACGGGCAAATGATGAGTTATACCTGCTCAGTATCGTATTGGTTAATTTTCATCTGTACCCGAATTTCCGTAAAGCTGTTTCGATAAACGAACTAGAAGATTCCGCGGCCAAAGAACTCTTCATCGCCATGGAGGAGTCTTATATGAACGAGGAAAGCGGGGTGGATGATCTTATGGCCCGCATACCTTCTCCCGCCTTGCGGCAGTATGTGGCGGAGAAGGGGACCTCTAAAGAATTCTTGAACGATCCGGAACAGCTTGTCAAGGATGGAATAAAAAAAATTCAACAAAAAAAGCTCAAACGCCGGCTTTCCGAAATTGTCGCGGAACTGCACAACCTGGAAAGTCCGGCGGGGGGAAAGGAGCTCCCCGGGGAAGCGGCGCCTGGAGGAGTTCGGACGGATTCCCGAATCGAGGAGTTGCTTGTTGAAAAAATGCATATTGATACCGAATTACGCCGATTGTAAGGAACACAAGAAATGATAAATTCGCAAATTACCGAAACGATTCAGCTTACCGAAGCCATTCACCTGGGCAAACCGGCACAGGGCCCCGGTGACGCTCAAAATTCCCATCCCGGCGATCTCTCTCAGGACGCGCCCGTTGCGGCCCGGGAAGAACTGTCGATTGATCCGGCGGTAACAAAGTTAATCGAATACGCTAAAGTAAAGAAAACCCTCTCCTACGAGGAGCTTTCCGACTATCTGCCCGAACATATCGCCAATACCGACAAGATCGAGCAGGTTTTGGCGCTGCTGGAAAAAAACAATGTTCAACTTATTGAGGAAGATAGCGCCGGGGAAGAGGACAGCGAGCCCGAGACACGCAAAACCAAGGAAACCGAAAAGAAACGCCTGGTATACAACGAGAAAGAATCCTCGGTCGATGACCCCATAAGGCTGTACCTCCGGGAAATCGGCAGGGAAAACCTGCTTACCGCGGAACAGGAAGTGGAACTCTCCAAACAGATGGAAAACGGGGAAAACATCATAAAAGGGGTGATAAAAAAGTCCGGAATGATTATCCCCGAATTTTACCACATAGCCCAGAAGGCTTTTTCCAAGAGAGATCTGCGGGAACTTAACCTTTCCAAAAAAGAAATAACCGAACATATGACCGAGCGCCGCCGGCTCAACCAGTTCTACAAGGAAACCCTACGGGTAATCTTGGGGGATCTCAAAAATTACGTTGATATCAAGCGGCGGCTCATTGCCCGGGGGGGGAATTTCTTTGAGGACAGGGAGTTGGCGGAACTCAGAAACCGGATCATGGAGATTGTCAACAACGCGGAAATGCATCCGGAAGAAATCACCGGTTTTTCCGAAAAATTCATCCAAGCCGCGAAAAAGATAAAGCGTTACAAGAAAGAGCAGGAGCGGATAGAAAAGCACCTGCGGGTGGGCTCCCTCAAAGAACTGCGAACCCTGGGCCGTTTTCTCACTATCAAAGAAGAGCGGGAACGGCTGGAGACGGAACTGGGTCTCTCTTCCGACGAAATAAAAGAGAAGATCCGGCTTATTCAGGTAACGGAAAAGAAATTCCACCAGATGGAGGCGGAATTCGAGGAGCCCATCGAAAACATCAACCAGATGGCCAAGGAGATAAGCCGGGGGCGAAGTATGATGAAGAGCGCCAAAGACCGGCTTATCAAGGCGAATCTCCGGCTGGTGGTCTCCATCGCGAAAAAATACACCAACCGGGGGCTCCATTTCTTCGATTTGGTGCAGGAGGGGAATATCGGCCTTATCAAGGCGGTAGAGAAGTTCGAGTACCAAAAGGGCTTCAAATTTTCCACCTACGCCACCTGGTGGATCAGGCAGGCCATAACCCGGTCTATTTCCGACCAGGCCCGAACCATCCGGGTACCGGTACACATGATCGAGCAGATCAACAAGGTGGTCCGGGAAAGCCGGCAGCTCATGCAGGTTCTGGGCCGGGAACCCACGGATGAGGAAATAGCCGAGCGTCTGGGCTGGACCGCCCAGCGGGTTAAATCGGTCAAAAACGTGGCCCGGGAGCCCATCAGTCTGGAAACCCCCATCGGCGAGGAGGAAGACTCCCTGCTGGGGGACTTTATCGAGGACAAGGATGTGGAGAATCCCGCCAGCCAGACCGCCTTTACCCTGCTCCAGGAACAGCTTTCCGGGGTACTTGCCACCTTGCCGGCCAGGGAGCAAGAGGTACTGAAGATGCGTTTCGGCCTGGACGACGGTTATTCCCTTACCCTGGAAGAGGTGGGGCTCTACTTTAACGTCACCCGGGAACGGATCCGCCAGATAGAGGCCAAGGCCCTAAGGCGGCTGCGGCACCCCAAACGGAGCCGGAGACTCAAGGACTATCTGGATCATTAACCAAAAAACCGGTAGATTCAGGTTTCAAATACTTAACTTTTGAGGATAATCATGGCGATGGAAGAGGTTTTCGAGAAACTGCGGACCTTGCAGGATATACTTTCAGAAAAAATAAGCCTGGAACACGATATCCAGGAAATTCCCAAACTGCTCGACACCCAGGAGGAACTCCTCTCCCGGCTCAAGCGCTCCT
This sequence comes from Treponema sp., assembly GCA_031288815.1. The sequence goes on along the minus strand of JAITQR010000260.1, from coordinate 31,172 downwards.
TCATTGAAAAGAACCAGGAATACGAAAAGGCGAAAAACGCGGAAAGTGAATTTCGGAACCTTCTTTCCGATGCGGAAGTGATGCGGGAAGACGCCGAGAAAAACATGGATCTTATCAGCACCCAGCGGGAATACGAGGCCCTGGACAAGGAGATACGGGACGCGACCGAGAAGGAGCAGCAGTACCGTAAAGACCTGCAGCGGGAGGAACGGCTCATTTCGGATCTGGACGAACAGATGAAACAGACCCAGGCCCTTATCGAACAGCAGGAAGCCGAACTTGCCGAACACCGGGCGGGAATTGAGGCGGAGATTGCCGAAAAAAGGGCAAAGATAGACAGCCTGGTTGCCCAGGAAAGGGAATTGACCCCGGATATGGACTCGGAGGTACTGTTTAAATTTGAACGGATCATCCGGAACAAAATGGGCCGGGGTATTGTCGCCATCAAAGGCGGGGTATGTATGGGCTGCCACATGATTTTACCCGTCCAGTTTGCCAATTCGGTCCGCCTGGGAGAGGAGATCGTGTTTTGTCCTTACTGTTCCCGGATCCTCTTTTACGAAGAGTCCGAAGAGGAGGAGGATTTCTTCAACGCCGAAGACGCGGGGAGCCTTTCCGATCTGGACGATATTGAAGACGAGGAATATGAAGAGGACGAGGAGGAGGAAGAAAAAGTCAACATAGACTACGAAGACTGAATAATCGGCGATGAACCAGGTTGCCGCGGGGGGCCGCAGGAAAGTCCGTTTATTCGGGCATGAGGTCTTCCCGAGGAAAGTCCGGGCTCCGCAGGGCATGATGCCGGGTAATTCCCGGGCGGAGGGTATGAATCTTCCGGCTTAGAGCCGGCGGATATTCATTGGCCTTTCGACAGACAGCGCAACAGAAAGGATACCGCCCCGGAAGGTTCAGAGGCTTTTAGTCTTGGGATCTTGCGGGGTAAGGGTGAAACGGCGGGGTAAGAGCCCGCCTCGGCGACGGCAACGCCGCCGGAAAGATTCCGGTTTAACCGGAAAACGGCAAGCCTCATCAGGAGCAAAATCAAGCGGCGTGAAGGGGGCTTCGGTTCCTTTGCCGGCGGCCCGCCGGTCAAACGCGGGTAGATTGCGGGGTTATCCCCAAAGGCCATCCGCAAGGTTCGGCCTAAGATAGATGGCGGCCAGGGCCGCGTTCCGCGGCCATACAGAACCCGGCTTATGGTTCATCGTTTTTTAACTTTATCCCCACACTTATACACAACAATTCCCCCGATAGAATTGACTTAATAAAGAATTTGGTATTAAATCATTTAGTGATGGTCTGGGAACGTAATTATTCCGCTTATGGTTCGCATATTCGCCAGGTTAAGACCGTATGGCGTATTGTAAGCGTTTTGGTGTTGTTCGTCCTAATGGGAGCGGCCTTGCCCCTGGTTGTCAATCTCAAAAACAAGGGGGGGAGTATACAAAAGGAACTCCTGCAATTTTGGGAAGAAGGTTCTTATAAAAGCGCCTTTGACTTGAGCGGGGCCGAACTTGCCCGGAGACCCCTGGACTATTTTCTTCTTGCCGTACATGGTTTTTCCGCTTATCAGCTCGGCATCAGCCAGATAAACAGTTCCGATACCATGGCCTATATTGACGAGTGTATCTGGTCTTTACGGAAAGCCCTGCTTGCCAAAAACAACGCCAACAACGGCAGGATCTATTATGTTTTAGGCAAAGCGTATTATTATAAGGGAGCGTTTTTTGCCGATCTGGCGGTGAAATTTCTGGAACAGGCCCGGATTTTCTCCTATGCCGCCCGGGATATTCCGGAGTATTTGGGTCTAGCCTACGCGGCTTTACACGATTACCGGAGCAGCGTGGCGGCTTTCACCCTGGCCCTGAATCCCCCTTCTGTCGGGGATTCAGATCCGGAAGAAGGGGAATTTGAGGAACAGGGAAAGGGGCCTTCGGATCTGCTGTTGCTTTCCATCGCCCGCTCCTATATTGCCCTGGGGGAACCCTGGGCGGCAAAGGCTTATCTTTTCCGGTGCGTTGAAACCTCCCGGGATTCCTGGTCTGTGCTTACCGCCCGGCTCCTTTTGGGGGGGATCCTGGCGGGAGAAGGGGCCGGCCAGGAGGCGGAGGCCCAGTACATGCTTGTTTTAAATGAAAATGGGGAAAACGCCGAAGCGCACTATCAGTTGGGGGAATTGTACGCCGCCAGGGGGGATACAACCCGGGCGCGGGCCGAATGGCGGCGGGCGGTACGGATAGATCCGGCTCACAGACAGGCCCGTTTACGGCTTAATATATAGCCGGTTCAAAACCTTTTTGGTTTTAAACCGGCTTCAATACACAAAATATCCGGGCGTCGCTGTCAGGGTGCGGGAGGAATATGTTTGGAAGAAGTTCTTCAGATATTGGTATAGATCTAGGAACCTGTAATACGCTTATCTACGTAAGAGGGAAAAGCATTGTACTGAACGAGCCTTCGGTGGTGGCTGTTGAACGGGGAACCAAGAAGGTGGTGGCTGTAGGAGTCGACGCCAAACGGATGCTCTGGAAAACCCCGGAAAACATTATTGCCATACGGCCTATGCGGGACGGGGTTATCGCGGATCTTGAGTCCACCGAAAAAATGATCCGTTATTTTATATCCAAGGTACTGCCCCGTTACCATTTTATTAAACCACGAATGGTCATCGGCATCCCTTCATGCATCACCGAAGTAGAACGCCGCGCCGTAGAGGAAAGCGCCTATAAGGCGGGGGCCCGGGAGGTTATTGTCATTGAGGAGAGCCTGGCGGCGGCTATCGGAGCGGGCATCCCTATCTTTGAGCCCGCCGGCCACATGATCTGCGATATAGGCGGGGGTACCACGGAAACCTCGGTTATCTCCCTGGGGGGGATGGTGGTAACCAACGCCATACGGCTGGGAGGCGATGAATTCGATGAGGCTATTATCCGTCACGTACGGAGCGTTCATAACCTGATCATCGGGGGCGGCGTGGCGGAAAGGCTCAAGATGGAGATCGGTAACGCCTCTCCGGATAAGACAATTGAAAAAGTAGAGATAAAGGGAACCGACGCCATTACCGGGCTTCCCCGGCGGCTGGAAATTGATTCGGTGGAAGTACGGGAAGCCCTGAAAGATCCCATAACCCAAATAATCGAGGAAATAAAAACGACCCTGGGACGTACTCCACCGGAACTTGCGGCGGATATCGTTGAAAGGGGAATTGTAATGACCGGGGGAGGTTCCCTTCTCAAGGGGCTTCCGAAGCTTATATCCAAAGAAACCGGGGTTCCGGTTATCCTGGCCGAAGCGCCTCTGGACTGTGTGGCTTTAGGCGCGGGCAAGTATTTTGAATATGCCAAGGGTTTCAACAATACCCGCAGTATTTATGATGATCTGAACTAGCGGTTTATGGCTGTTGGAGGAAAGAGAAAGCGATCCAGGCTCCGCCTGGGCGCGGTCTCGTACGTGTTTACAGCTTTGACGCTGGTTTCATTTTCCATGCTGTTTTTTTCTACCCGCGGTTCCGTTGTTGATTTCAGGGACATGGGGCTTTCCGTTTTTTCCGGCATGAGGGGAGGGATCTATGAGCTTACTTCCCGAATTTCCCGAATGGTTTTGTCTATTCGGGAACTCGCCAGCCTGAGGCGGGAATACAATGAGCTGGTAGAACGGATTACCCGTTACGAACAACTGGAACGGAACGCGGCGGAGATCCTTCAGGAAAACGCCCGCCTTCGGGAACAGCTCGGTTTCTCTCAGTCGCTCAATTACCGTCATATCCCCGCGGAACTCATCGGGCGGGATCCGGACAACCTTTTTTCGGCTCTGGTCATTAACAAGGGGAAATATTCTGGTGTGACGAACAACATGGCGGTTATCGCCTGGCAAAATGGCGTACAGGGACTGGTGGGAAAAGTCATTCAGGCCGGACAATTTGAAAGCCTGGTGATGCCTCTCTACGATATCAGCTCCTTTGTTTCTTCCCGTCTGGCAATTTCCCGTTACGAGGGAATTGTGGAAGGCCAGGGAAATCCGGATCTCCCTTTACGAATGCGGTTTATCAACAAACGGGCCCGGGACGAAATCAGCTATGGGGATCTGATCGTCAGTAACGGTATGGGCGGAGTATACCCCGCCGGGATAAACGTGGGCCGGGTAAGCATGATAAATTACCAGGAATACGAAATATCCATGGAAGTGGAACTTGAGCCGGTTGTCGATTTTTCCCGGCTTGAGTATGTCTTTGTGATCAATCCAAAGACAGGCGATCCGGAACAGGCCGGCGGGGAGGAAGGGGCAGGGGAATCGGATGGTTAAAAATGTTATATGGACCGTGGTTTTTACCTTGGTGGCTGCTCTCCTCCAGTCAACCCTCTTGTCCCGTTTAGCCCTGTACCACGCGGTTCCGGATCTGGCCCTGGGTATCCTGGTTTACTGCGCCTTTGTTAATGGTACTATGACGGGGCAGTTAAGCGGTTTTTTTTCAGGGCTGTTTCTGGATTTTTTCTCCGGCGCTCCCCTGGGGCTTAACACCTTTATACGTACGCTTCTGGGCGCTTTGACCGGGCTTTTAAAGGGAGCTTTTTTCCTGGACGTGGTATTCCTCCCTATAGTCCTCTGCGCGGCGGCTACCCTTTTAAAAGCGGCGTCCCTGTTTCTGCTGCATTTACTGCTTGCCGGGGCGGTACCCGCCTATCCCCTGTCCGCTCCGACTTTATGGGTAGAACTTATGCTCAATGGTCTTTCGGCGCCATTACTCTTTGGCCTCCTGCGGCTTTTCCATCCACTCCTTCTTGGCAAAGATCCCCAGCGGGCCCCGGAAGGAGGTAGTTAATGTCCCTTGCGGAACCGGCAAATCAGGGCGATGAACGGCCCGATCTGCGGATACATATTTTAAAGGCGGTCTTTATTCTGGTTTTTGTGCTTTACACGGCAAGACTGTTCAGTATGCAGATTTTAAGCGGGGATCTTTACCGTTCCCGGGCGCAGAATATCGCACGCAGGACCACGATTATACCCGCCCAGCGGGGGGAGATTTACGACCGCAGCTTTACCAGCCCCCTGGTAATGAACACCGACTCTTTCGCGGTAAGCATAACCCCGGCGGAAGTGCCCAGAGGCGATCTGTCCGATCTTATCGGCAGGGTTGCCGGTATTCTGGGGATACCGCGGGAACAGATTGACCGGCAGATACCCGCACAGTATTACTACCTCTACAATCCCATAGAAATAGCCACAAACGTCCCCTTTAACATTATCGCAACCCTTGCCGAAAATGTGGATACCCTGCCGGGTCTTTCCTGGCAGTCAAAACCCATACGGAACTACGCCGATACGGGAAGCCTTTCCCATATTCTGGGCTACGTGGGGGATATCACCCGGGATGAGTTAACGATGCTGTACAATCAGGGCTACCAGCAGGGAGACCTGATCGGCAAAGCCGGAATCGAGCGGCAGTATGACTCGATACTCCGGGGAAAGGCCGGGCGGGAAACCCGTACCGTTGATGTCCGGGGACGGCGCGTTTCCGGGGAAACCAACAATACCCGGGAACCCCCGGTTATGGGAAAAAATCTGGTTTTAACCATTGATAGTTCCATTCAGCTCCTGGCGGAAAAAGCCTTGGGAAAGCGGATGGGGGCGGTAGTAGTAATGCGGCCGGATGGGGAAATCCTCGCCATGGTGTCGTATCCCTGGTATGATCCCGATATTTTCAGCCATAGTTCCCTGGGAGCCGAATACCAGACTCTCCTCAACGCCCCCGATAAGCCCTTCCTCAACCGGGCGATACAGTCCAGTTACCCTCCGGCAACCACTTTTAAAATCGTCATGACCAGCGGTATCCTTACGGAAAACGCCTTTCCGCCGGAACAGACCGTTGACTGCCAGGGAGAGATAAGCTACGGCGATCGGCAGTGGCGCTGCCACATTCGCCGCCCCGGCCATGGAAGGCTCAACCTGCACCAGGCCATGGCCCAGTCCTGCGATATCTATTACTGGACGGTGGGAAGGGATTATCTGGGGGTGGAACGGATAGTCTACTATGCGAAAGAATATGGCTTCGGGGAACCCACGGGGATCGATCTGCCCGGTGAGATCTCCGGTTTCATCCCCACTCCCCAGTGGAAAGACCGTCGTTTCCATGAACGCTGGCTCGGCGGCGACACGATGAATATGTCTATCGGTCAGGGTTACACCCTGGTCACCCCGATACAGATGGCCAACATGATCTGCATGGTGGCAAATGACGGCAAGGTTTACCGCCCCCATATGCTCAAGGAAGTGCGGGATCCTGTTTCCGGCGCGGTGGAACAGAGCATCCGTCCCTCCCTGCTCCACGAAAGCAATATTGATTCCCGTGTTTTTGAAACTGTCCGCCGGGATATGCGGGGGGTCATCCGCGAAGGTACGGCCCAGTTCCCCCTGAATATAAAGACCGTGGAGATCGCCGGAAAGACAGGAACCGGGGAGGTGGGGCTTCAGGATCGCTGGCATTCGTGGTTTGCCGCTTATGCCCCCTATGAAACCGACAGGCCGGAAGAGCGGGTGGTGGTTTCTATTATTGTGGAGGCCGCAAACAAGTGGGAATGGTGGGCGCCTTACGCTTCGGCTATCATTTTTCAGGGTATCTTCGCGAATCAGACCTACGAGGAAGCGGTACGAACACTGGGATTGGAGTATATAGCGCCTCTTCAGGGAAGGCGTGAATGATGAGATTACGGGATCTGTTGGAAATTGACTTCTTCCTGCTTTTCGCGGCGGTTGTTCTTTCTGTTTTCGGGGTACTCTTTATCTATTCTTCCGGGCTTACCTCGTCCGGAACGCTGGTCTCCAACGAATATTTACGCCAGATTCTCTGGGCCATTTCGGGGCTAATCATCGCCTTGGCTCTCTCCATGGTCGATTATCACCGTCTGCGGGGCCTTTCCGTTTATTTTTACCCGGCTACCCTGGCTCTTCTTGCCTATACCTGCCTGAACGGCAGGCTGGTAAACGGAGCGCGCGCATGGATAGGGATCGGCTCCTTCGGCATACAGCCATCGGAGTTCGCCAAAATTACTACTATTGTACTCCTTGCCCGCTTCCTGGATGATACCAGGAAATCACCCCGGTCGTTTTTCCGCTTTGCTTTTTCCTGCATGATTGTCTTTATACCCATGGGGCTTATCCTTATTCAGCCGGACTTCGGTACGTCTCTTGTGTTTATTCCTATTCTTCTTGTGATGACTTTTATCGCCGGGGTAGCGATACGTTATGTGCTTTTTCTGACCGCCTTCATCGGTTTGACCGGTCTGCTCATGGTGCTGCCCCTCTGGCAGCGTTATATTCTCCATAATTCTATCCCTTCCCTGCAGATACTGTCCAGCAACCGGTTTACTTTGATTACGGTAGCCGCTTTGAGCATTGCGGCGGCAATAGCTTTATTTGGTTTTATAAAGTATAAAAAGAGGTGTTTTTTCTGGATACTTTATGGCGTAACCGTGTTTATTCTTTCTCTGGGCGCCTCCTTTGTCTCCCGCGGGGTGCTTAAAGATTACCAGATCATGCGGCTCATCGTGTTTCTGGATCCCAATGTGGATCCCCAGGGAGCGGGATGGAACATTATCCAATCGATTACCGCCATCGGTTCCGGGGGACTTCTTGGTAAAGGTTACCTTCAGGGAACACAGAGTCATTACCGCTTCCTTCCCCAGCAGAGTACGGATTTTATTTTTTCTATTTTTTCCGAGGAATGGGGGCTTTTGGGAGGCATCCTGGTATTCATGCTTTTTCTGCTTATTTGCCTGCGGCTTGTCAGAATAATAAACACCACCACCGATTCTTTCGGCGCTTATATTGCGGCGGGGCTGTCAGGGATGTACGCCTTTCATTTTCTTATCAATGTGGGCATGACCATGGGAATTATGCCTATTACCGGCATTCCTCTGCTTTTTATGTCGTATGGCGGTTCCGCGGCAATTTCCGCCATGACCGGTGTAGGATTGGCCTTGAGTATCCATGTCAGAAGATTTCAGCATTAGACAGGTAGAGGAACTGGGATCGCTTCTCCTGGAAGTGGAAAAACCCGGCCGTTATGTGGGCGGCGAGTTTGGCCGCCTGGCAAAAACCGGGGCTCTCCTTCAGGCCGCCATCGCTTTTCCCGATCTCTACGAAATCGGCATGTCAAATCAGGCGTTGCGGATTATCTATAACCGGCTGAACGAAATGGAAGATGTCTCCTGTGACAGGGTCTTTGCCCCGGCCCCGGATTTTGAAAGCCTGTTGAAAAAAAAGGGAATGCCCCTGTATGGGCTCGATACGGGTATTCCCCTTAACAGCCTGGATATTCTGCTCTTTACCCTGGCCTATGAATTAGGCATTACTTCGGTACTGACCATACTGGATACCGGTGGAATCCCCGTCCGCAGTGAAAAAAGAGGGGAGGGGAGTCCTATTATTATTATGGGTGGCCCCTGTGTCTCCAACCCTCTTCCCTACGCCCCGTTTATCGACGCTTTCTGGATAGGGGAGGCGGAAGCGGGATTTTTTGACCTTGCAGCGGAACTGCTGGAATTGAAAAAACGCGGGGCTTCCAGAAAAGATACGCTTTCCCATATCGCGGAACATCCCTCTATCTGGGTACGGGGAAAGAAACAGGCGGTTCGGGCTATAGACAGCCGCTTTTCCCTGCGGCCCCCTTTTCCGGCGGTATTTCCCGTTTCCAGTATGAAGACGGTACAGCATCACGGGGCGGTAGAAATTATGCGGGGTTGTCCTAACGGCTGCCGTTTCTGCCACGCGGGTTATTGGTATCGGCCCATGCGGCAGAAGAGCGCCGATCGGATACTAGCCGAAACCGAAGTTTTCGTCAGTAGGGGAGGGTACCGCGAAATAAGCCTTTCATCCCTTTCCAGCGGAGACTACCGCCACATAGACGCTCTGATAGAATCGTTAAACAGCCGTTTTGGCTCCCGGCATGTCTCTTTTCAACTTCCCTCTCTGCGGGTATCGACATTTTCCTTGCCTCTCCTTGAAAAAATATCAGAAGTGCGCAAAAGCGGCCTTACTTTTGCGGTAGAAACCCCGGAAGACGCCTGGCAGTTGAGCATAAACAAGCGGGTTTCCCTGGCGGATACGGCGTCCATCTTGAATAAGGCCAGAAAAAACGGATGGCGGGGGGCAAAATTTTACTTCATGCTCGGACTTCCGGTAATTCCGGATATACCGGCGGCCGATCCGGAACACCGCCTTCCAGTCATGCCAAATGAAGAAGAGAGTATCGTTAACTTCATCCTTGAACTTGGGCGCGTCACCGGGATGCACTTCAACGTCGCGGCAGGTGTCTTTGTACCTAAACCACACACACCTTACCAATGGGCCGCCCAACTGGACGAAGAGAGCGCCCATAGGAAACTTGAGTATATCCGGAGCCGTCTAAAGCCAAAAGGGCACAAGATAAATACCAGCGATCCTTTTATGTCGCTTTTGGAAGGGGTACTCAGCAGGGGGACCGAAGAAACCGCGGAGCTTATTGAAGAAGCATGGCGGCAAGGCTGCCGTCTTGACGCATGGCAGGATTACCTCAAAAAGGAGATCTGGCGGAATCTTCTTGAGCATTACTACCAGGAACAGGTTTCAACAATTTTAAATGGCAGGCCGGAAGAAAAGACTGGAGAAGTTCCCTGGCATATGGTTCAGAGCGGAGTAGGGGCAAATTACCTCCGGCGGGAACTGAATAACTCGAAAACCAAAAATACAACTTCATCATGTACACTTAATTGCACACATCCCTGCGGCATATGCGCCAAATCTGTTGATATAGTACAGAATAGTATACATGGTAATATACAAAAGAATGATATAGGTCGGGAAGATTTCATTGACGGTCCCCAAAAGCCCGATCCGCAGCCGCCGGTCCGTTCCATGGCCCAGAGGGAAGTCAGTTGGCGGGTTGTTTTTTCCTTCGGCAAGCGGGGCGGGGCTGTTTTTCACAGCCATTTGTCCCTAATCGAGATCTTTTCCATGGCCTTTATGCGCGCCCGTATTCCGGTTATATATAGCCAAGGCTTTAACCCTTTGCCCGCCCTGGAAATCACCGCCCCCCTGTCTATTGGAATCGCCGCGGACGGAGAGATGGCCCTCATCGAAACCAGGGAAGCCGTAGATCCGTCTCTTTTTCTGGAATCGATGAACGTCAGTTTGCCCGAAGGTATCTGGCTGAACAGGGCGGAGAATTACTCCATTAAACGGGGTGAAAAAAAACGTTCCCTTTCATCCCTGCTTTGGGGTTTTGTATACGCTGTCCCAAAATTTAACGGTTCCCCGCTTAAAGATATGGCCGCCCCCGAGACGGTGCAGATGGTAAGACCGGCGGCTGAAAAAGAATTCAGGAAAGCTCTGCTGGATGCCCGGGGTACAATTTTCGGTCTCAGGCGGCTGGCTGTATTGGCGGCTTCTCCGGCTCAGGCGGTTTGCAAGGACAACCAAGTCTCTTTGACCGCTTCCCGGGGCCCTGCTGCCGGTGAATCTTATGGAGAATCCTACTTTGACGTTTACCGGATCTTGTATCCCGAAATGTGTTAACCGCCTCCCATTTTTCTACAATGCCATAAAAGCGGTCATGATATCACCTGCCTAATAATAGTAGACAGAAGATACATTATGGATAGTAATATATGCCTTCCTCCCCTCTTGAGAAACCCCGGCCCTTTCCGGAAAGCTGGTTGTTTGCCGTAGTCAAGCAAATAACCAGTTCCGGAAAAATCCCCGCTTAACTTTTTTCAGGAAGCATGAAAACCCCAATAAATGTGGGGATACTGTAAAAAGGTGTATACGATGGCTGGCTAAGCCCTTCGGCGGCAACATACAAGGCCACATAAGTATAGCGGCTGCCGCTGATGCCTTGTTTGTTGACCACGTCCGCGTTAACGGTACTGATTGCGTTGGCGCTGGAGTTGATCTCCGAAGAGTTGCGAAAGTACCGATCCGGCTGGGGGTTGAAGGCGCCGTTTCCGTTGGAGCGGTAAAGGTTATAGGTAGCACCCTTGTATGACAGATAAGGTATACTGCTCATCGGCTCGGGAAAATACAGCTCCAGGTCGCTCGGCCCGTTTCCTACCACGTTGTTTGATTCCGCCCCTCCCCACTCGTAAGAGAGAGCCTGATAGCTGCGGTTCCGGAACAAGGTGGCTGTGGATGTATTGACGCTATTATTAACGTTGGTATACGGCTCAAGGGCAAAATAGTCGCTGGCTAAAGCAGGGTTTATCCTTTCCATTGCCGCCCTGGATTTCTGAATTTGTCCTCCCTCCAGAATATCGCTGATATATATGCGGTAATAGATGTTATAATGGGTAAAATTACTCCCGCTATCCTGATCCGGGATGGCTACAATTGCCTTATTATTCAGGGTAACCTGGATACTTCCCGATGGGACCGGCTTTAAATAGGCGTAATCTTCAATGCCGCAGGAAAAAAACAAGCCGACTGTACTTGTGAATAAAAAAAGGCGGACAAATACCTGCTTCACCGCGTTGCCTACTGGAGGACGGCAATCTTATTTTGGGCAAGATTTACCCAGAGTTCGTCGCCTGGCCATTTGCTTACCACCGTCCGGTAGGCTTCCAGGGCGGCTTCCCGATTATTTCGGGATTCCTCAATACGGCCGATGGAAAACTGTGCCCAGGCAGCCTGTGGAAAGGATTCGGCGCGGCCAAGACATTGGGAATAAAGTGAAACGGCATCTTCCATATTTCCCAGTTCTTCCGCGGCCCGGGCGGCGTTAAAAAAAGCTATTGGCTCAAGGTATGTCCCGGCCCCGGCTTTTGCCGCGTCGGTCCAGGCCGGAAGAGCCTCGGCCCATTCCTTTTTATCACTGTGGATCTTCGCGGCAACTACCCCGGCCCTGGCGCCCGCGTAACCGGATTTTTTCGCCCCAAAATCCTTTAATTCCGCAAGCAGGGCGGCCACATCCTCCGCCTTGGATTCCGCCGTTATATCGAATCTTAGTTCCTCGTAACGCCGGTTTAATTCCTCCACCTGGACAATGGCTCTGGTATAGATGACATTCCGTATGGTTATGATTCCAATAAAAAAAGCCACGAAAAGTACCATGGCGCCGAGACAGATAAAAACCCTCTTTCGGTTTCTCTGTATAAAATCGTTAATTTTATCACCAAGATTGGTTTTTTCCTGTATATCCGACATGTTTACTGCTCCTTGGGATTAATGATATTCAATTCCTTGATAAGCCTGGAAAGGTAAGTCCTCTGTATATCCAGCACTTTGGCGGCTTCCGTCTGATTCCAATTATTTTCCTCCAGAATCCTGCGGATAAAATGACCTTTAAAAGTATTGATGGCGTTTTTTAAATTTCTGCTTCCCTCTTCCTGATCCATTAGCGGCGCAACGGTTTTCAAAAAAAGATCTTCCCGCCGAATCCAGCCCCCTTTGCCGATAACACAGGCCCGCTCGACACAATTTTCCAACTCCCGGATATTGCCCGGCCACGCGTAGGAAAGCATGGATTCCATCGCCTCGTCGGAAAAACCATGGAATTGTTTCTTGGTTTCCATCATGAATTTTTTCAGAAAGAAAGACGCAAGTTCCGGAATATCTTCGGGCCGCTGCCGCAGGGGCGGGATATAAAGGGGCAGCACGTTAAGGCGGTAATAGAGATCGCCGCGGAATTCTCCTTTTTTAACCTGATCCTCGATATCCTTGTTGGTAGCGGCCAGAATCCGGACATTTACGGTCACCGAAACATCGGAACCTACCTTTTCAAATGTTTTTTCCTGGATAACCCGCAGTAGTTTCGCCTGAAGCGCGAGGGGGATGTCCGCTATCTCGTCAAGGAAAATGGTACCGCCGTCGGCCATTTCAAAACGGCCCTGGCGGTTCGCGATAGCGTTGGTAAAGGCCCCCTTTACATGGCCAAAGAACTCGCTTTCCAAAAGCCCTTCGGGAATGGCGGCGCAGTTTACCCGGATAAAGGGGGCATGGCTGCGGGGACTGCGCAGGTGTATCTGTTCGGCGAAAAGCTCCTTCCCTACCCCGCTCTCCCCAAGGATCAGTACCGATGAATCGGTCTGGGCTATCCGATCGATGATCTCAAGCTTTTCAAGGATGATAGGACTCTTGGCTATCAAGGTATGGTAACCCTGATCGGATTTTAGCTGATCCTGCAGGAACTGTATTTCGTTCCGGGCTTTTTCAAGGTGTTGGGCATTGACAATTGCTATGGCCGCCTGGGTGGCAAAGATCTCGATCCATTCAAGATCTTCCTGGACAAAATCTTTTTCGTCTTTTTTGTTGAGTATCTCGATAACCCCGATACACTCGTCTTTGACCCGCATGGGGACGGCTATCATGTTTTTTACCGGATAGTCTATTGCCTGGGAAATCTTCTTGAGGTGACGCCTGTCGTTTAGCGGATCATTAACGATAAGCGATTTGTTGTGCTGAGCCACCCAACCGGCGATACCCTCTCCCTGTTTGACCGTGTACTGTTTAACATCCGAGCCCTTGGAACCAAGAGCCGTCTCAAAGTAGAGTTTTTTAGTTTCCCGATCCATAAGGAGAAGACTCGACGCCTGTCCTTGGCAGAGCAGGGTCGCCGACTCCAAAATTTGCAGCAAGAGACCGTGAATATCCAGATAATTAGAATTAATGAGATTATTAATCTCAATCAGAGTGTTAAATTTCTGAACATCGATCTTTGACAGCATTACAATGCGGTCTTTATTCGGTACCTTTGGACTTTAAAACATCCCCCAAGGTAAAGGTTGAATCGTCAGATTCTTCCGCGGCCATATAACGGGATATTTCGTCCCGTTGAACCTTTTTCTGGTAATCCCGAATGGAGAAAGCCACCTTCTGTTTGTCAGGCTGCAATTCGAGAATAACCGCCTTAATCTTGTCGCCCGCATGGTACTTTTTAAGAATCTCGTCAGGGTTGTCCTCCCGGTTTTCCGAGAGATTTGATTTATGTATGAGCCCTTCAATTCCGCCGGGTACTTTCACAAAGATGCCGAAATCGGTGACGGAAGACACTTCCCCTTCCACCATAACGCCCGGTTTATAGGCGGCGGCGAAACTCTGCAAGGGATCTTCGTAAAGCTGTTTGATGCTCAGCCGGATACTCCGGTTTTCCCTGTCTACGGCAATAACCATGATTTCGATTTCCTGCCCTACCTCCAATTCACTGCCCGGATGTTTTATTTTACGGGTCCAGGACATGTCGTCGCCGTGGAGGAAGCCGTCGATACCCTCTTCCAGCTCAATGAAAGCTCCGGCGTTGGTTATTTTAACAACTTTCCTGGTAAGCCGGGTTCCTGCAGGGTACTTCTCGTCGATATTATTCCAGGGATTATCGGTAACCTGCTTGAGTCCCAAGGATACCCTCCCCGCTTGGAGATCGTATCCCAGGATCATGCATTCCACTTCGTCCCCGATACTGATAAGCTCATCGGGCTTTTGTACCTTCTTGACCCAGGAAAACTCGGAGATATGGGCCAAGCCTTCGATGCCTTCCTCCAGTTCAATGAAAGCGCCAAAATCGGTGAGCTTGGTTACCTTGCCTTTGACAATATCGTTAACGTGATACTTATCCTCAAAGTGAATCCAGGGATCATCCGAAAAGTGTTTAAGGGAAAGATTGATCCGTTTTTCCACCGGATCGATACGGATAACCTTGAGGTGAATTTCCTGGCCTTTTTTAACGAAATCCTTGGGGCGGGTAACATGGCCCCAGCTCATGTCGTTAATGTGGAGCAGGCCGTCGAACCCGCCAAGGTCGATAAAGGCCCCAAAGGAAGTAAAGCTCTTTACCGTACCGGTAACATCGTCGCCGATTTGGGTCTTCTCGAAAAATTCATTCCGTTTCCGTTCGGTTTCTTCCTCAAGCCACTTCCGGCGGTTAACCACGATATTGACTTTACCGTCCGAATAGAGCCGTTCCACATAAAAGGAGGTTTTCATCCCCAGAAATTTTTCCGGCTTGTCCACTTTTTGAGCGTCCGACTGGCTTATGGGCAGGAAGGCATGCACCCCGGCGCCCAAATTTACATCAAATCCGCCCTTGACCTGTTTTTCTATGGTCCCCTCTACCATGGCATGGTCCTGGAATGCCTGACGGAGGTTTTTCCAGAATATCTTTACGTCCGCTTTTTGCTTGGAAACAATGACTTCCCCGTGTTTGTTTTCCTTGGCGATAAGAATAACCGATACCGTATCGCCTATATTGGGGAGTTCGGTGAATTCGGCGATGGGGATTTTCCCCTCGGATTTATAGCCAACGTCAATAAACACCTGATCCTGGGTTACCTGGATAACAACACCGTCTACAAGCTGACCCTCTTCCAACTGTTCAAGGGATTTAAGGTATTCTTCCTGCAACTGTGTTTGGATATTGCCGTTGGAGGCTGGCTTCGCACCCTCCGGCTCATCCTGTAAACTGCTATCCCTTTCCGCTTCCATTTGGGCCATAACCGATCCTTCTCTTCCTTCAGTCTGAATTCTCCCTATTAATGTGTCATAAACTTGTTCTATGGTCAAGTCCGATGTATCTAAATACTCAACACCCGTGGCGATTTTAAGGCTTCCTTCGGCTTTATTCCGGTCGATCTCGTCCCGTTCCTCGATGGTCCGGCGGATCTCCTCCAGGCTCAGCTGGGATACCGCCTGCCCATAGCGCCGCCGGGCGCGGGAATCCACGCTGGCGTCCAGGTAAAACCGGTATTCAGCGTCGGGAAAAACCACAGTGGTAATGTCCCTTCCCTCGGCAACCACGTTGATATTCCGGGCAATTTTCCGGATAAGGTCGTTTACCAAATGCCGGATAGGTACAATGGCGGAAAACCGGGCGACATTTTTATCAACCTCATCAGAATGAAGGAAACCGGTGACTTCCTCCCCGTCCAGAAATACTCCTCCGTCTTCCCGGTATTCAATGTTCGCGTTTTTCGCGTATTCCAGGGCCGCGTCAGGCTGGCAGGGGCCTATTTTCCGTCCAAGAGCGCCCAGGCTTATGGCGCGGTAGAGATTCCCCGAGTTGACATAGGTAAACCGTTCCCCTGCCGGGTATTTTTGGGAAGGAAGGGTGATCCTTTCCGCCAAAAGCCGGGCTATCGTGCTTTTCCCCGAGCCCGCAGGGCCGTCAATCGCGATTACCATTGCTCCGCTCCTCTTTAAAACTCCGCCCCTCCGGGGCTTTGTTGGATATATCTTGCAATATTTTCAATTCCTTACCGGTTAAGGGCCGGCTTTCCCCTTCTTTTAAATTTCCCAGCAAGACCGGGCCGATACGGATCCGGTGGAGGCGCCAGGGATGGAGATGAAAATGGGAAAAGACCCGCCTGATTTCCCGGTTTTTCCCCTCAACCAAACAGATCCGTAAAGATTTCCGGCCTGTTCGCTCAATATCCCTGGCGCGGTAAAAGATCCCCTCGATGTTTATTCCCCGGGCAAAAGCCTCCACTACCGTATCGGGAATGGCCCCCACCGCGTCTATCAGGTATTCTTTCTCAATTCCCGACGACGGGTGTCCTATTTTGGAGGTAAAATTTCCGTCATTGGTAAACAAAATCAGCCCCGAGGAGAGAAAATCCAACCGGCCTATACTGTAGAGCCGCTCGGTTATTTCCGCGGGAAGCAAATCCAACGCCAACGGCCTGTTCTGGGGATCGTCGGAACTGCAAATATACCGGGGAGGCTTGTGAAGGGCAAGATATCTGAGTCTGGTTTCGGCCTCTACCGGTTTTCCGTCCAGGCATACCGTATCACCGGGCAGTACCTTTTCACCCAAGACGGTAACAAGGCGGCCGTTTACCCTTATCCGCCCCTCCAGGATAAGTTTCTCCGAAGCCCTGCGGGAAGCGACCCCCGCACGGGCAAGAAAAACCTGAATTCTCACCTGGGACAAGGGATCGACAGGGTTATCGGGAATTTCAGTCTTCACCCTCAAGCTCAAATCGGTCAGTCTCCCGTTCGTTCAGTTTGGGCAGATCTTTAATGCTATCCAGGCGGAAAAGTTTTAAGAACTCTTTGGTGGTTCCATACTGGACAGGTTTACCGGGTACATCTTTCTTTCCCGCTTCCCGGATAAGCTGTCTTTCCGCCAAAAGGCGTATCGCGTTGTCCGGCGGGAACCCCCGAATATCCTTGATTTCAGCCCGGGTTATAGGCTGCTTATAGGCGATGATAGACAGGGTTTCCATGGCGGCCCGGGAAAGCCGGGCTTCGTTCCGCTTACCGTAACGCTCCCTCAAAATATCCCAGTATTCCTTCTTTGGGGATATGGCTATCCCGCCGCCTATACGGGAGAGTTCCACGCCGGAAGCTTCCTGGGCATACTTTTCCGCCAGGTTCTCCAGAGCCTGGTCTACCAGTTCCCGGCCGAGACCGGAGATCCGTACCAGAAAACTTTCATCCACCGGCTCGGATTCCAGGTACAGTATCGCTTCGATAAGAGCCGTTTCTTTATCCAAACGCAACTCCATAGTTTATATTGGCTTCAAAGAGCATCGGGCCGTGGCCGTATGAGGATATCCCCGAACATACGGTTTTGGAAGATCAGAATCATCCTGATCTTTACCGCCTCAAGAATAGCGAGAAAGGCGCAGACAATGTCCATAACCGAACCGTTTCGGACTACCAGATCGGTAAAACTGCACTCCCCACGGTTTTCCAGCAGTTCCGCGAGGAGAGTGCTTTTTTCGTTTATCGTCACCTCCTCGTAAAGATCAATGATCCGCTCCCCCGGCATATTCGCCGTAAGGGTGGAAAAGGTCTTGAGGAGATCCCAAATATCCGCCTTCTCCCAAAGTTCTTCGTCTTCAAAGGGAAGCTGCCGCTGTAGTTTTTTCCGCTCCACTATCCATTCCGCTTCCCGTTCTTTTTCCTCCATGAGTTCGGAAAGTTTTCTGAATTTCTGGTATTCAATAAGCCTTTCCACCAGTTCCTGCCGGGGATCCAGGGCTTCGTCGTCGAGTTCCATGTCCACCGGAAGCAGGGTCCGGGACTTGATATAGAGCAGGGTCGCCGCCATGGCCTGAAATTCGGTGGCTTCCTCCAGATCAAGATCTTCGGCGCGGCTTAAATATCCCAGATACTGTTCGGTTATCTGGGCGATAGGAATATCATAGATATTAACTTCATTTTTCCTGATCAAAAAAAGAAGCATCTCCAGAGGCCCCTCAAATTCACTCAGTTTAAAATTACGCCCGGGACTTTTGGCAAGAGTTTCCATTTCCATGAGTACTATAATTATACCTTCTCTGACACAAGGCGATCAACGCTAAAACAGGGCCTCCGGGTCTCCGGGCGGCACGATCTTACGCGGTCTGCCAGGCCCGCGGTGGACAGGTTCCCCCGGATTTACCGGACCGGCAACCGGCGCGGGGCTTGCCGCTATTCCGGGCCGGGGCGGCGCGGGCTGGGCGGCGGGAACCGGACGAGCGGCCGCCGGGCTTGCGATCCGGGGAAGTCCCGCGGCCCCCTGGTTTACCGGACCTGCCGCCGGCATAGGACCCGCCACCGGCGCGGAATTTGCCGTTGGCCCGGAGGCCGGCATGGGAGGCACCGCTTCCGCGCCGGCTCCAACAGCGCGGGCAGCCCTGGTTTCTGCCGCGGGAGCGTGAAATTCACGGCCGGGGAACATGAGCTTTCGTAACCGTACTTCAAGTTCCCTCGCGAATTCGGCGTTTTGCTCGATGAAAGAGAAGGCGCTGTCCCTCCCCTGCCCTATCTTTTCTTCACCGTAGGAGTACCAGGCGCCTTTCTTGTCGATAATTTCATACTTGACCGCCGCGTCCAAGAGGCTTCCGATAGCGGATACCCCCTTGCCAAAGATAATATCCACTTCCGCGCGGCGGAAAGGAGGGGCCACTTTGTTTTTAACCACCTTAACCCGAACCCGGTTGCCGACCGCGTCGGTGTCCTTGCCCGCCTCAATGGTCTCTATCTTGCGGACTTCCAGGCGTACCGATGCGTAGAACTTCAATGCGTTGCCGCCGGTGGTGGTTTCCGGGTTTCCGAACATAACCCCGATCTTCATACGGATCTGGTTGATGAAGACAAGGATGGTCCGGGACTTACCGATAATGGCGGTGAGCTTCCGCATGGCCTGACTCATAAGCCGGGCTTGAAGACCCATCTGGGCGTCCCCCATATCGCCGTCGATTTCCGCCTGGGGGGTAAGGGCCGCCACGGAGTCCACCACGATTACGTCCACCGCGCCGGAACGGACCAGGCTTTCGGTGATTTCCAGGGCCTGTTCCCCTGAGTCGGGCTGGGAAACCCAGAGCTTGTCGATATCTACCCCCAGATTTTTAGCGTATACCGGGTCCAGGGCGTGTTCCGCGTCAACAAAGGCGGCTATACCGCCCTGCCTCTGGGCTTCCGCTATGGCGTGAAGGGCCAGGGTGGTTTTTCCCGAAGATTCAGGGCCGTATATCTCTATGATTCTGCCCCGGGGATAGCCGCCAATTCCCAAAGCCTCGTCCACCAGTATCGAGCCGGAAGGAACAACCTCTATGCCCGTTACATTGGAACTTTTCCCCAACTGGATAAGCGAACCGGATCCAAACTGTTTTTCAATCTGGAGCCGCGCGGCTTCCAGAGCCTTTTCTTTTTCCTCCGAAGAGGCCAGGGGATTTCCCCTTGGTTTATCACTTTCGCTGGCTTTTGCCATATTTACCCTCCCCTTATATAGGGCGCTGCCGTTTATGACGGTTTAATGAGTTAGAAAAATATCAGTTTTTGTTATTTTTTTCTACCCACGGTCAGGGATCCCCGGTAGGATACCGGACTGTATTTAAAGCCGCCTTTGGGATAAGCTTGGAAACGGGGAGATTCAGGATGAATGATTTTATCATTACCGCCACCAGGTCGATGAGGGCTTACGCCTCCCAGGTAATATCCCATTTGTCAAAATTCCCAAGTTTTTTAACCATGGCCGGCAGCATCAACGGGGTGGAACTCCTGCGAACCGACCGTTTCGCGGACGGGGAAATGGAAGTGGTGGTAAACTCGTCGATCCGCGGCAAGGATGTGATCCTCTTTACCAGTTCCGCCCGGAACGACGCGGGGATTGATGTGGAAGAGGCAAAAATAGAACTCTACCACACGGTGGATGCCCTCAAGCGTTCCCAGGCGGCCCGGATCATCGTGTTTGAACCCTACGTGTCCTGCGGCCGCTCGGATCGGACTACCCGCCGCAGTTCCGTGGGGCTTTGGGTTCATCTTAAAATCCTTGCCAGTTTAGGAACCCGGCATTTTGTAACCTACCAGCTCCATTCGGATAAGTCCCGCTCCATGGTGGATCCCACGATCTGTATGGTGGACGATATCCCCGCCCTTACCCTGCTTAAACGGTATCTTTGCGATGTTTATATCCGGAATGTAAGCGTCCTTGAAAAGCAAGTTCGCGGCAACTGGGCCTTCTGTTCGGTGGACGCGGGGGGCGAAAAACTCGGCAGGGATTTTGCCAACTCCTTCCGCGCCCGTCTGGTAGTAGCCCACAAACAACGGGATTATTCCAAATCCAATACCATCGAGTCGGTCAACATCCTTTCCGCGGAACCCGTGGAGGGCAGGGTACTGTGGATTGTGGATGACATGGTTGATACCGCCGCTTCCGTGGAAAGCCTTATCCGCGCGTTGCGGCCTTTGCGCCCCGCGGAAATCAACCTTATCGCCGTGCATGCCCTCTTTTCCTCCCCCGCCGCAAGGCGGCTTACCCAGCTTGCCGGGGAGGGGCTTTTGAATCGCATCATGGTAACCGATACGATCTCCTGCCCGGGCTCTCTGCCGGAGAGTATTCCCAACCTGGAAGTGGTTCCCTCTTCGGAGCTTTCCGCCCGAATTGTCAGAACCATCGTGACCAATAGTTCCATGACCAAACTGCTGCGGCCGTTCAGCGCCGATATATACTTAAATTCGCCGAATTTATTCAATCAGTAGGGCTGTCCAGCAGGATGGTTACCGGGCCGCTGTTGGTGTAGGTAAGCTCCATGTGGGCCTGAAAAACCCCGCTTTCACAGACAAGTCCCTGGCCGCGGATCCGTTCGATAAAGTATTGGTAGAGAGGTTCCGCTTCCGCCGGATCCGCCGCGCTGCCGTAGTAGGGCCGTCTTCCCTTGCGGGCGTCCGCCAGGAGGGTAAACTGGGAAACGGCAAGCACGCCCGCCTGGATACCTTCGCCCAGCAGATCCTTGAGCGACAAGTTCATTTTGCCTTGCCGGTCCTCAAAGATCCTGAGGTTCGCTATTTTTTCCGCCAGATATTCCGCGTCTTCTTTCCCGTCTCCCCGGGCGACCCCGAGATATACCAGAAGCCCCCGGTCGATGCCGCCCCGGATGGTTCCCTCTACCGAAACGGAGGCGTTGAGAACCCGCTGAACCACCGCCTTCATTTTTCTTCCCCCGGGGAAGGCAGAAGACCGCTCTGGTGAATGGCCACTACCTGGAGTTCAATACCAAAGCCCATATTCGGGATCCCCTCGTTGGAAACCGGGACGATACGGCCCAGAACTTCCAGGGGTTTTTCCGGGTTTATCGCCGCCGCCTGATCAAAAGTAACCCTTACGATTCCCTCCATGGTTCTTCGGGTCTCATAACCGACAAGAAAATCAAAGATAGTCCGGTCGGGGAGCTTCTCCATATTGGTTGCCATACCCCGCCAGATGACATGACAGTCCCGGTAGAGAAAAGGATCCTGAATCACGTCGGAGTAACTGAAGTTATCCCGGCGCTTAAAGGTATCGAAACCAGGCGTTTCCAGGTAGGAGATGATGAGGCGGCACTTATTCTTGATTCCCTCCGAAGCGTTGGATTCCAGAAGCCGGTTCAGGTTATACCTGGCGGCCTCGTCCCGTTTCTCGGTAAAGAAGGAAAGGGCACGGTCGTAGATTTCCAATACCTGGCTGCGGGTTAGAATGTAACGGTAGCTGCCGCCGGTCTCTACCGGGCGTTCCTGGTCTTCCCTTTCCAGAATCGTGGCGGCCATGCCGGTCCGGCTTTCCCGGACGGGCAGAAGGAAGGGGATCTCAATTACCCGGAATTGGATAAGCGCAAGCCCAAGGATCGCGAGCATGACGAAGAATCCCCCCAGGGGCAGGAGAAAATACCGGGGGCTGAGGGGCAATTTAGGCAGAGGGGGATAGAGTTTGTGGAGTTCCCCGCTTTCAAGCCAGTCGGAAAGCCGATCCTGTCCCCCGTATTTGCGGATTATCCTGAGGGCGCGGATAGCGATTCGGTTTTTTGGATCCAGATCCTGAACTTCAAGGTAATACTCCAGGGCCTCTGCCGTTTCCCCTCTGCGCAGGTACAGCACCCCCATGCCCAGCAAAGCCAGGGGATCCCGGGCTTTTACTTTCCGGGCCAATTTAAAGTACTCAAGGGCGCCTTTGAAATCGTTTGTGTGGAGACAGGACACGGCAAGGATGTAGTAATAACGGAAAATGCCATGGTAGCGGTTTGCCCCTTCTACTTCCAGGGTTTTAATCGCCCCCTCGAAATTCCGCCGCCTTGCCAGGCGGATCGCTTTTGTTAATATGGGATCCAGTCTCATCGCGGCTCAGGGATGCCATAGCGGGAACGCAGACGGGCAATCTCCTCTTCCATCCGGAGAAGTTCTTCATCATCGATCTGGAAATCCGAATTAATGGAATGGTCAATTCGGGCCAGCAGATCCTTCAGGGTATTCATATCCGCCTGTAAACTGAAAGCAGAAGAGGAACCCGCCGGAGAGTCCGCCGCGGCAAAAAAACCAACGGGGAATTGCGCCTCCTCTATAACCGGGGGCTCGACGGTATTCATCACCTTGTAGACGATAAAACCCGAAGGGTCATTGGCGGCCAGGAGCAGGGAAACGGAAAAAGATGCCCCGGGCTGTACCCTGCGGGGTTCGAAATAATAAGCCACAGCCGAATCGCCCGTGTTGTTGGAATGGCTGAAATTCCTGCCCCTGGAGTATCTCAGCTTCCAGGAGGTATCGTTCAGGCGTTTCCAGTTCGCCACATGGACGAGATCCGGTTTGCCTCCGGCCTCCGGGCCGAGACTGCCCATCAGGGACAAGCGATCGTTCCCGGAGATCCACCACTTATCCGGAGCTGCGGAATCGAAGGTGGTTTCACCGTTTAAAGCCTTGAGATCCGTGGCCAGGGGAGCGCCGGGCCTGCCTTCCCCCAGATTTGTGTCCAGAAGAAAACGGAGACCCGCGTCGGCCCGCCGGGAACCGGTGTTTTCGATTAAAAAGGTGATTTTTACCCCGTTGGACAGGGAAGAACCGCCGGTTTTGATGAATTCAAAGCGTTCGGTTACCCGGAGGAAGGAGGATTCGAATACCAGGGCCGGGGCCACTTCGTTATTGTCAAGACGGATCTTAAAATTGTTGCTTTCCCCGAGTTTATAAGCTTTTTCATTGTAATAGACCGTAAGCAGGCTGGTTCGCGGATCCTGATGCGCGAAAAGAGGTTCGAATTTAATTGGTGAGGAACTGGTCAAACAGTAGAGGGAAAAGCGGCCGGTCCCCGGGTTCAGGCTGAGGCGTATATGGCCGTTAGTAAAGTCGGCCGCCCGGACGGAGGGTATCAGAGCGGCCAAAACAAGCAGAAACCAAACAAACCGCTTTCTCACCGGAGGCCTCCCTGGCCGGTCTCTTTCAGAAGCCGCGAAAATTCATCGCTCAATTCCGCCGCCGCGGCCCGCAGGAAAAGAAGACGCCGGTCTTTGTCCTCCTGGCCCAGAGGGGCGGATGGAAGGGCGCCCGCGGGGGATGGGGTTAAACCCGATTCCAGGGCCCTGATTCGGGCTTCGGCCTCCTGAAGCTGCCGCCGGTACTGGGCGTTGGCCGCCTCAAGATCCGGAATATGGGTATCTTTCAGTAATTCGGCGATTCGTTTCTGGTAGGCTATAAGGGCCTGATCGTAAGAGCGCTCCCGCCGCTGGTATTCTTCAATGGCCCTGAGGGACTCTTCGTGACTCCACTTTAGCAGGGACAGCAGTTCCTGCTCGATCTTTTTCTGGTTGATAAGTCCAAGCCGGTAAGAAGAAGCTTCGTATTTCGCGCTTCCGGGATAGGCGGTGGTCACTATCATGAAGAGATCCCGGGCATAGTCAAGCTGGCCCATGGCGTAGAGACACTCCCCTATCCAATACAGGGCGGCGGATTTCCTGGCCGCGGCGGCGCTTCCCGGGGGAAGGGACGTCCCGCCAATCCCGTCGGCGTAAAGTTTGAGGAGCATGAGAGCTTCGTCATAGCGGCCGAGGTGATACAGGGCCCGGCCTTTGTGGTAGGGGATCTCCCGCAGGCGTTTGCTTTCAGGGGCGGTAGTTTCCAAGGCGTCCATATCCCCTATCGCGCCCCTGTAATCGCCGGATGAAAGTTCCGCCAGGGAGATCCAGTAATACGCTTCTCCCTTAAGCTCCGGATCTACCGCTTCCGCCTGAGCCCGGCGCAGCTCACTCACCGCTTCCCGCCAGCGGCCTTCCTGATACAGGGCGAGTCCTGACTGGAGCCGGTTAAAGCCCGGCGCCGGCGCGGCGGTTATTGCGGTTCCGGCAGGCGGCCTGGTCTGGGACAGTCCGGATTCCGCTTGAAAAATCAGGAGAAACAGGCAAATAAAAGGTAATATGGCCGCCTTTTTATTCATCCGCGCTGATCCTCCGAACATGAATTCCCTAAATTTTCGGCAAAAAAACCTATTAAATAAGCCCCTTGAGGGACCGTATCAGGGCTTTTTTGTCTTCGGCCTGGAAAAAGGCGGAACCCGCCACCAGAATATCCGCCCCGGCCTCCCGGACCCCGGCGGCGGTTTCCCCGTTGATTCCCCCGTCAACCGAAAGAAGATAGCCAAAACCCCGTTTTTCCCGGATCTTTGCCAGGCTTCGTACCTTTTCAAGACATTCCGGAATCAGGGTCTGTCCGCCGAAACCGGGGTTTACGGTCATTATCAGTATCAGATCCAGGAAAGGGAGAAGCTCCTCAATCAGGGAGACCGGCGTAGAGGGTACCAGGCTTATCCCCGCCTTTTTACCCATGGAACGGATCCGGCCCAGAAGCCGGTGGCTGTGAATGGCCGCCTCCACGTGAAAGGTAATATAATCGGCCCCGGCTTTGACAAAATCATCCAAGAGGGCTCCCGGCTCCTCGATCATCAAATGGACGTCAAAAATGGCCCGGCTATGGGGGCGCAGATCCGCCACAAGTTTTGGCCCGAAGGTTAAATTGGGGACAAAACGGCCGTCCATTACGTCCAAATGCACCCATCCGGAGCCGGAAGCGTCAATGTCTCCAAGAACGGCGGTAAAATTGGAAAAATCGGCGGATAAGACCGACGGGGCGACGATTATTTCCCTCACGGAATTTGAGCATAACGGTCTCTCCGGCTTATGGCAAGGCATTTCGGGCCGCGCGGGCTATTGTCCAAAACCCGCGATTGGTATAATATAAAAACTATATTTTGTATTGTATCGTACAAAATTATTCAAGCCATGGATACGGAAACTTCAGTAGAGGGGCTCATTCAGAAAGCCTATGACAAACTGGACGCCTCTGACGCGGATTCGGCCAAAGAGATTTTGGAGGAAGCCCTGGGGCTTGATTTTGATCACCCCGAGGTTAAATACGGTTTAAAGTGCCTTGGCTGGTGGCTTGAGCATATCAAACGGATAGATGATTTTGGCGATCCTTACGACAAGGGCGGGTTTATTCTTTCCCAGTGGAAACCTTATTACGGGTTTTTGGACCGGTTTAAAGAACACTACGATTCCTGCCAGTACGCGATTCGGCATTACGTATATTCCATCGCCCTTGGCTTTTTTGCCGATGTGCTGGGGGACGGGATGAATGAACACGATCCGGATCTGCTCCTTCTGGTAGGCCGCTGTTATAAGGGGGTTGGAAATTACGAAGAAGCGCTGAAGTACCTGGAACAGGCTAGACAGTTTAAACGGGAAGACGGGGAAACCCTTTCGGAATTGGCGGACGTAAACGCCCTGCTTGGCGAAACAATGCTTGCCAAGGCCCAGTTCCGGGAAGCTTTTTTCGTTGACCCCCAAAAGGTTAATTTGAGGGCCATGGAGTCGGAACTGATTATCCGGCTGCGGGACCGGGTGAAGGAGATGGGTGTTTCAGGGCCGGAACTGGCCGAATGGCTGCCCATTTACGGGCGTCTTTTCAAGGTGTTTTCGGTAAAACGTGAACTCAAACGGGTAGAGGTGGCCAGGCTTAAACAGTCGATTTTTGATCTGGAGAACGAGTTCCGGGGAGGGGGCAAGGCCCCCCTGTTGAAGCCCCGGCTGCTCAACCGGTACTTCTGGCTGATTGAATACTATGAAAACACCGGGGAAGATCAGGGAATAATCGACGAGACCTTTTTGAAGATCAAGATCCTCGATAGGGTTATCTATGAATGGTATATTCAGGTTAGATGAAGCGGCGGTACTACCGCTTTTGTATAGGAGTATGAGATGTCTGATGTTGTGGTAGATTCGACTGTATCGGCGGCGCCCGAGGTGGTCTCGGCTGATGTTGTTCTTCTGAAAAACGTACAGGAAATGCTGAACGAAGAAAAGTGGACCCGGGCCACCCTCAGTAATTATTCTACCGGCCAGTTTAAGGATCTGGATCTTATTCTGAAAGAAGCCCGGGAAGTCCGGGTTTACGATGAACTCAAGGCCCTCTGTGATGAGCATCTGGTGCATACCAAAAACAGCCTGATTGCCCTGTACCTATCCGGCATGATCGCCCTTTCCCGGCAGATCATCGACGATTCCGCGCTGATTGGCCTGGTTAGTATTTTCGTGGACAACCACAAGTGGGCTATTGTGCAGTATCTCTGCGAGCGGATTCTGGATTACGGGGAATCGAAATTTGCCCTGCGTACCCTGGCGGAATGTTACAAAAACGAAAACGAGGAAGCCGCCGTTTTTGATATTTGGGAAAGGCTGGTTAAAGTCGATATTGAGGAAGCCGATCTTGCCAAGGCCCTGGCGGAACACTACGACAAGCAGGGCGACGCGGAAAAGGCGGTGGATTACTACAAAAAAGCCCTTCACCGTTACATTAACAAGGGTGTTTTTACCAATATCCGGGAAATCTGGGAAAAGATCCTTGCCTACTGTCCAGAGGATATCGACTTTTTTCTCCATGTCCAGAAAAAGATCGCCAAGAATATCAGCGACGACAAGGCGGTACTCCTCCTGCAGGATGTGTACGACGCCTACAGAAAACGGGACGATATTGACACTTCTATTTCTATTCTCAAGATCATCCTCGAATACGACGATCGGGATAACCAGGCCCGCAGAGAAATTACCGACTGTTTCCGCAAAAAGTACGCGTCCCACAGCCAGCTTGAGGATTATATCCGCATCTCAAGTCTCGCCCAGGGGCCGCGGAATGTGCGGGAAGCCATTATGGATTTTGAAAAGCATATAGCCTTTGACAAGGGGAATTTCGTGTTCCACCGCACCTGGGGCGTTGGCCGTATCGCCGGGGTGCAGGGGGACAAAATCGTTATAGATTTCGCTAAAACACGGGGTCATTCCATGTCCCTGAAAATGGCGGTAGACGCCCTCCAAACCCTCTCCAAAAACCATATCTGGGTGTTGAAGGCTACCTGGAAAAAAGAAAAACTCCATGAAAAAATCAAGACCGATTTTTCATGGGCTCTGCGGACGGTGATAAAAAGCTTCGGTAACTCTTGCGATATCAAGCGCATCAAGGCGGAACTGGTTCCCTCGGTGCTTTCCCCCGGTGAATGGACCGCGTGGAGCGTTAAAGCCCGGGAGATTCTTAAATCCGATCCGGGCTTTGGGGTAAACCCGGACAATATCGATCTCTTTACCGTGCGGGACAGGCCCATAAGCCTTGAGGAGAAACTCTACAACGAGTTCAAGGCGGAGCGGAATTTCTTTGACCGGGTTCTTACCATCCGCGGTTTTGTGGCCCAAAAAGACGTGGAACTGGATTCGGAATACTTTACCGAGATGTTCAATTATTTTGCCGGGTATATAAAGTCTTACAGCCAGGTAACCGAACAGGTTGTGGCGTCCTACCTTCTGGTAAAGGATCTGGTTGGCCAATACCCTTATCTGGGGACCGGACTTTCCCTTAACTTTGTGGAGATCTTTGAGGCCATTGAGGATGTGCCCGCCCTGTTCCTGGCCCTTAAGGACGCCAGGCTTAAAGAGGAATTCCTCCACCACGTAAAGCTTTTTGTGCCCGACTGGGCGGAGATTTATGTCAAGCTTTTCCCCTTTGCCCTTTCCCCTTCTATCATCCAGAACCTGAAAACCGAAGGATACGAAAACAGGCTGGTGGGTATGGTATCCAATTGTTTCGAGAATTTTCGGGATAACCAGGAAGCGGTAGTCTGGTTTTTCAAAAATTCCAGCGCCGAGGAATGGTACAAAAAAGCCAATATTCCCTTCGATCGCCAGCTTATCACCCTGATACATATTCTCGATATCAGTTTCCGGGAAATAGAAAACCACCGGGATACTACGGAAAACCGGAAAGTCAACAAGCAGGTGTACAGTATCCTCTTTAAAGAAAATGTGCTGAATAATTTTATCGATCAGGCCGACGAGGACACTATTATCCGTATTTACACCTTTATCGGGGATGTAAAGGATCTGGACCCGGCGGACAAGCTCAGGCTGCGCAGCCGGATTTTGGACAAGCACCCCAGCTTTAAATTTTTTGGGGACGAGGAAAAGACGGTTATTACCCGGGGACTTATGGTTACCGCCGCGATGTACGAGGAAAAGCAGAAGCAGCTTGCCCATATCATGGAAGTGGAAGTTCCCGCCAACTCAAAGGAAATCGCCTTTGCCCTTTCTCTGGGCGATTTGCGGGAAAACGCCGAATACAAGGCCGCCAAAGAAAAACAGGAGATCCTCAATTCTTCTATCGCCAAGCTTAAAGACGAAATTGAGCGGGCGCAGCTTTTCGATCCCGCGTCGATAAACACCAACCGGACGGGCTTCGGCACCAAAGTGGTTCTCAAAAACGGGATCACTGGAAGCCAGGAAGAGTACACCATCTTGGGCCCCTGGGAGTCGGACCCGGATCATCATGTTATCTCTTACCTTTCACCTTTCGGCGCCGCCATGCTCAACAAGACGGTCGGTGAAGATTTTGATTTCTCAATCAACGATGAGAAGGTGCCTTTTGTGGTAGAATCCATAGCTCCCGTGGTTTTTTAGCTTTCCGGTGGAATTAATTAAAAATGATGATGGCAAAACGGGGATTGGTAAAAAAAGGTGTCTTTTTCCTGATCTTTACATGGCGGCTTGTTTCCGTTGCCGGGCAGCAAGGTCCGGTAGATCTGATCCTGCTTCTGGATACATCGGCAAGCGTGAGCGGTTCCTACCGGGAAGTGCGGGATTATGTTACCGGCCCCTTCCTGAAAGAATACCTGCGTCTTGGGGATACTTTTCATATTATCTCTTTTTCCGATAAGCCCAGGCTGGAAATAGCCCGCCGGATCGAGGGACAGGGGGATCTGGAAGCGATAATCGGCCGCGTGTTCCTGCTGTATCCCCTTGAGCCGGGTTCGGATATTGTTGGGGCCCTGGCCTATCTGGAAACCTATCTTTCACAGCTTTCCCCCTCAAAACCCAAAAAGGTAGTTCTGATTAGCGACGGGGAAATGGCTCCGGAATTACCGGGGGCCGGGGGAATTGAAAACCTGATGGGTGAAACAAAAAAACGCCTGGCCGGAAAAAACGCCTCCTTCGATTATATAAGTCTTCCCCTGAAGGTGGGGGCCTTGCCCTCCTCCGGACGAGGGGCTTCTGTCCGGTCCCGGCCGGCGGTTCCAGCGCTAGTTCCGCCGTCCGCGAACGCGCCGCCGTCCCGGCAGCCCGTCCCTTCTCCGCCAACGGAGGCTCCCCCGGCCCCGAGAGCGGAAGTCCCGGCAATGGTTCCCCCGTCTGTCGCGGAGCCTCCGGTAGAGGAGCTTTCGGCCGCGCAAGAGGAGACGCCGCCGGCGCCGAAAGCCTCATCGCCCCAGCCGGCATCCGCGCCACCGGCCGCAGCGGGGGGAGGGTTCGAACTGCCGGCTCCGCCGGTTTTACCGCCCTCCCCTGCCCCGCTGCCGTCCCTTCCGCCGGAAATAACGGTTTCCGATCCGCCGGTGGAACCGGCAGCGCCGGCCTCGGCTCCAGGGGGTTCCGCGCGAAAAACTTCATTCCCCTTTATCCTCCTGGCCCTTCCCGTCTTGGCGATCCTGGGGTTTGCCGTCTTTTTTCTGGGCCGGCGTCTCCAGGAATCCCCCGGCCGGGCGGTGGCACGGGCGGCGAATCTTCCCGCCCCGGTGTTTTCGCCAACCACCACGCCGGAATCCGCGTTAGCGGAAGAAAACGCCGGCCAGCCGCCGCGTCTTGACGGCGGGCCGATCATGCTCAACCTTTTCGTGGAAGATCAGAACACCTTTATCGGAAAGCGGAATATCCATGTGGTTAAACCGGGTGTTAATTTTACTATCGGGGGAGGCCAGTCGGACTTCCTCATCTTTCTGGTTCCCATGCCGTCCCGAATAGCGGATCTTCGCTACGAGGACGGCTCCTGCCTGTTGATCCCCCGGAAGCCGAAGTATTTTCCGGACACCGGTTCTTCGCCGGTAAAAGACTGCATCGGTAAGACTATCCGGGTTGTTTCGGATAAAGACTACGAGTTGTTCATGCGGATAGAGTTATACGAAGATCCCCTGGCGGCCTTGAACCGGCTTATGAACTCTGTTAGGGCGTCTCCGGCAAACCCCCGTTTTTAAAGTCGCGATTTCAAAATCTGACGTTTTGAAATCGCCTCTCCTTTTATCCAAACTTTTTGTTATTCGTCCTTTTAACAAGTTCTTTCTCTCAACGGCGATCTATGTTAAACTAATAATCTTATCTGGCCACAAAAAGGAGAACGAGCATGAATAGGATGCTCACGTTTAAGGTAAAAGACCAGGACAGGCAGGGCTGGAGGGGTATGGCCGTAATCACGGCGGGACAATTGCTCTGTATCCCGGCCCTTATGGTGGGAGGCATGCTGGGCGAGGGACTATCCCTGGCCGGGGCTGCCTTCTGCACCGCTGCCGGCGGTCTTATTCTTCTGGTTTGTGTCTATTTTGTGGGGACCCAATGTTCCGAATCGGGTCTGCCTTCAACGATCATCAGCGCGGAGGCCCTGGGGGTTCGGGGCGCCCGGTTCAT
>JAITQR010000230.1 GCA_031288815.1 Treponema sp. | reverse complement strand
AAGGTCCTCCGCCCAGCCGTCCAGTTTATCCGCATCGTTTTCAAAATAGCCGGCGTTACGCTGGGATACCATACGCAGAACGGCCCGCTCTTTCTGGTCCAGCGGGGCGGAAATGCCTGAGTCCGCCGCCGCCGGGGACTCGTGGACAAGGGTTCCGTCAAGGGTAAAGAGACGTTTTACTGTTTCGTCATCCATGGCTTTTCCTTCCCGCCCTTCCCGTCTTTCCCGCGTGATACCGGCAAAAAGAAAATATTCCTCGCTTTGCTCAAGGGCGTTTACCGTAAGGATGGCGGCGCTCAATGTGCCGGATTGCCCTTTGTATTCCTCAAGAATAAAAATTTTTCCCTCATGATTGGTTAAGTCAAATTCGATAAGGGCCGGCGCCTTATGCCCGGCGCTACTCGGCAATACGGTAGTCTTCGCCGGTAAGGGTGAAGGATTCCCCTATGCCGGAGCTGAGGATCACCCGCAGGTCGTCAAATACAAAAACCGCCTCCACGCCGGGCCGCGATTCAACAAGGGCCCGGCCTTTTTCGTAGCCCAGGGCAAAGACCGCTGTTGAGAGGGCGTCCGCCTGGACGGAGAAGTCCGCCACAACGGTTACCGACAGAAGGCCGTTCTCCACCGGATACCCGTCTTTCGTGGAGAGGATGTGGTGGTAACGCTTTCCCCCTTCCTCGAAATAACGCTCATACACGCCGCTGGTTACGACGCTCTTGTTTTTTACCCGGATAACACCCAGCGTGGCGCCCCGTTCCTTCCGGGGGTCTTGTACGCCGATTCTCCAGGCTTCCCCTTTCCGCCGCTCCCCCCAGGCAAACACGTTCCCCCCCAGGTCGACAATGGCCCGCCGTACCCCGGCTTTTTCCGCCGTTAAGACGGCCTGATCCGCCGCGTAGCCCTTGGCGATAGCCCCCAGATCCAGGGCCTGCCCCGGACGGCGCAAAAAAGCGGTTCCCGCCTCACGGTCTATCACCAGATCCCGGTAGTCCACCAGGGCCAGAGCCCCGGTGATTTCTTCCTCCCCGGGAAGACGGGGCTCATCGCCGCCGATACCCCAGAGCTTCACCAGAGGCCCCACGGTAGGGTCAAAGGCGCCGCCGCTCATGGCGGCGTAGGCTTTGGCCTCTGTCAGCAGGTCCAGCAGTTCCCCGCTTACCGCCGCCGGGGACTTGCCGGCGTTCCGGTTTATCCGGTCAAGCTCCGTATCCGCCAGGTTGGCGCTCATAATCCCCTCGATCTCCCGAATTCGGGCAAAGACGGCGGCATAGGTTCGCCGGCTTCCCCTCTCGTAGAGGTTGACGCCGCAAACCGTGCCCATGGCGAATTCCGTCCGGGCGGGAGAGGGGGAACAGGAGGAAAAGAGGCTGAGGAAGGCAAAACAAGCCAGGAGGAAGCGGGAAAACCGAAAATTGGAAACTCCGTGCATATCGGAATTATAAACAAACAGGAGAGGCCTTCCAACCAAGGCTTCCCAAACCGGCATGCCCCGGCGCGGTTTTAGCCGCTGGTTGATTGCCAATTCGGAAAAATTTAAGTATTATCTATCCATGAGTAGTGAAAACGATTCTTCTGGCGTTTTGGGGAAGAAGGTGTTTTTTTTGTACCCCTCCGCGGTCGTTCAAAACGAGATTGTGCAGGAATTGATTCAGCAGGAATTTGAGGTATATGTGGCAAAAGATCACGGCGCCCTGCAGCGCGTGCTTAAGCAGTTCCCCGATTCTCTTGTGCTGGCGGATATTGACGAGGGGATAAGCGAAAAGGATTGGGAGCTCTGGATTCGGGGCGTGATGGGCAACCAGAGTACCAAAGAAGTTAAAATCGGCGTCCTGTCGAGCAGCAAAGACGAAGAATTGCAGAAAAAGTACCTTAACGATCTCAAGGTAGCCTGCGGCTACACGGTACTCAAAAAAGATATCAGTATTCCTATCCGGCAGATCCTGGAAATCCTTAAGACGGCGGACGCGAAGGGCCGCCGCAAGTACCTGCGGGCCACCATGGAAGACGGCGCTCCCACCGTGGTGAATATGCCCTACAACAATAGTTTTATTAAGGGAACCATCAAGGATATCAGCACCGTGGGATTCTCCGCCTCGTTTGAGGGCGATCCCGAACTGCCGAAAAATTCCCTTTTTCAGGATATACAGATAAAACTCCAGAGTGTGCTCCTTAAAGTGGAGGGGATCGTCTTTGGTTCCCGGATGGACGAGATCCACAAGACCTATGTAATCCTCTTTACCCAGCGCATCGACCCCAGTGTACGGAGCCGTATACGCAAGTACATCCAGCAGACTTTTCAGATAAAAATGGACGCTATGCTGAAGCAAAGCAACCTGAGACAGCCGGGAAGCGAATCACCAAGCTCGCCATGAAGGGCGGGGTATTAAACCCTTCGCTACGAATAACAGTATTTGCGGTTTCCCGCGCTACGCTTCTCCCAGGGAAAAGTCCCCGATGATTTTGAAACGCTTCCCGTCCCTTACCACCGTAAGATCGCGGCCGGGAAAATAGCGGGGAAGCTTTTCCCGGATAAGCCCGGCGGCTTGGGTCATCAGAGTCTCAAGCTTTTCGGGGGGAACCCTTTCCAGGGTGGCGATCCGCAGGGAAACAAGATAGCCCCGGCCTTTTTCCGAACCAAAACCGGGGCTAAAATCCGGGGCTATTTCAAAAAGGCCGTCCATTTCGGGGTTGCCGGTTTCTCCCCGGCGGGGACGGTTGGGGTGCAGGGTAAAGAAAGCACCGAAGCGATCCTCCAGTTCCCCGTCGGTTTCATGAAACAGAGCTTCCAGGGTTTGGGTAAAAGCCGTAAGTTTGGGATGGGTATACACGGCGTCCTCTTTATCAAGCCGGCAGGGTCTGCCGGGAGCTCAGATTTCCTCCATGTTCTGTCCATCGTATTCGGTTTCTACCTGATCGGCCTTAACCGGAAGGTCCTCGGAAGACGGGGGCGTAACCACAAAGCTCGCGGACAGGGAGTGGAGGGGCGCCGTGTGCGGCCCGGGAGAGGGAGACGCCGCCGGGGAAAGGGCCGCCGGGGCGGAGGAAAGCGCGGCCGGGGGATTCACCGGAAAGCGGCTTATCTGCGACTCATCGGGCAGGCCGAAGAGTTTGATCCCCTCGTCGGGAAACCGCTCCTTAACGGCCTCCACCGCCCGGGCGATTCCCCGGGCTTCTTCTTCCTCGCACCACATCACCAGGGCGAAATTTTCCTCCGGCCAGATGGCGTCCCCCATCCGGGGGCCGGAAGATCCGACCCCGAACACGTTGGGGTATTTGGTGTAGTACTTTCCCACCTTCTCCCTGGCAAAGGCTTCCAGGATGTTTTCTTCCACCGAATGGTTGGCGACTATTTCGATCCGCAGCATCAAAGAACCTCCCCAAGAGACGCGACGCTCCGGCCCTCGTTCTTGGCCTCTTTCTTTCCCTGTTTCCGGGAAAGCCCGGCGGCTATCCGTTCCCGGCGCGCCTCGGCCCGGGCCTTGCGCTCGTCGGAATGTTTGTTCAGGACAAAGTACACCGTGGGCATAAGAAACAAAGTCATGAGGGTTCCGAAGGAAAGACCCCCCAGGACAGTCTTGCCGATGGGGCCCACCAGCTCCGATCCTTCCCCGGGAAAGAAGGCCATGGGCACGAGTCCCAGAATGGTGGTCAGGGTAGTCATCAGGATGGGCCTGAGACGGTTCCCCGCGGCCTCGACGCAGGCGTGGTGCAGGCTGAGCCCCCGCTTGCGGAGCATATTGGTATAGTCCACCAGAACGATGCCGTTGTTCACGATGACCCCCACCAGCACCAAGAGTCCTACCGCGGTAAGGATATTGAAGGGCTCGCCGGTAATGAGGTAGATAAGCACTATCCCGATAACCGAAAGGGGTATGGTAAAGATAACGATAAAGGGATCCATGAAAGACTCAAAAAGACTCGCCATTACCCCAAAAACCAGGAATACCGCCACGGTAATAATGAGGAGGAAGTTCCGCATCATCTTGATCATTTCCGAATTGTCCCCGGCGTATTCGATAACCACGTCGTCCTCCGCGGGAATTTCGGCGGTGACGAGGTTCCGCACCTTCTCCTCAAGAACATTGACCTTGGTTCCCCTGACGGCTCCCGCGGTAACGTGGATAACCCGGCTCTGGTTTTCCCGGTTGACGGTCATGGGACCCGTCCCTTCCTTGTAGGAGGCGAAGTTGGAAAGGGGAACCCGGCCAGCCGCCTGGCTGTTCACAAATATATGATCCAGGGCGGGCCGGGTGCTCCGGTCTGCCTCGGCCAGGATCATCACCACGTCGTAGTTATTTCCGCCGCTCTTGTAACGGGTGGCGGTTACGCCGTCCACCGCCGCCTTGATCTCGTTCCCGATAGTGTAGGTGTTAAGCCCCAATGCGTAGATCCGTTCCCGGTCCAGTTCTATTTCTATCTGGGGAAGGCCGTCCTGCAGGTCCACCCGGGGCTCGGTGGCCTCGGGTATCTCTTTTTTTATTAAGGCGGCGATACGCTCCGCGATGGCCTTGCCCTTCACCAGGTCGTCGGTACGGATAACCACGTCGATAGGGTTACTGTTCATCCCCATTCCGCCGCCGCCGCCGAAGGAGACGATGACTCCGGGGAACTCGTTAAAGTGGGCCCGCATCTTGGTTTTAATATCGTCGGCGGAGTCGATGCGTTCATCGAACTTGGGCAGACTGATCCTGACGGAGCCGGAATTGCTGCCGCCGCCGCCGAACATACCGCCGCCCCCGGCGCTCAGGAGGATCTGTTCGTAACCCCGCACCTCCTGTTTCGCGATAGCCTCAATCTGCCGGAGGGTGGCTTCGGTATCGGCCAGGGGGGTTCCCATGGGCAGGGTAACATTCACGGTAACATTGTCCTGATCCTGTTCGGGCATAAAGACCCAGCCGATGACGGGGATCATCACCACGGCCCCCACAAAAAGCAGCAGCAGGAAGCTGATGGTAAGGGCCTTGTGGCGCAGCACCCGGTCAACCGCCTCCCGGTAAGAATTGTCAAGGCCGGCAAAGAAACGCTGGAAAACCCCGTCTATGGGGGCAAGGAAGCCGGTCAGGGGCTTCTGTTTCCGGGTAACCAGGGGGAAGTAGTGGCTGGACAGGACCGGTACCAGAAAGGTGGCGACGAAGAGGGAGGAGGTAAGGGAGATAACCACCGTAAAGGCCAGGCCCGCGAACATTTCCCCGGCCATTTCAAGAAGGCCCTGGAACATCACCAGGGGGGCGAACACGCAGATGGTGGTAAGCGTGGAGGCGACGATGGCGATGATCATCTCCTGGGTTCCGATAACCGAGGCGGTGGCGAGCTTCGCCCCTTTCTCCCGGTAGTGGTAGATATTCTCCAGAATGACGATGGAGTTGTCCACCAGCATCCCCACCCCCAGGACAAGCCCCGCCAGGGTCATCAGGTTAAGGGTAAGGCCGGCGAAATACATCAGCATGACGGTGACAACGATAGAAACAGGGATACTGACGCCGATGATCAGGGTCGGCTTTATCGAGCGGAGAAAGATAAACAGTATGATTATCGCAAGAACCGCGCCGGACACGGCGCTGGATCCTACCTGCGCGATGGAATTTTCAACCTGATCGGTGGTGTTGTACAGTTCGGTAATCTTTATGTCCTGGGGTATCTCCCGGGCTATCCGTTCAAGCCGCCCCCGCAGATCCTGGGCGATCTGTACCGAGTTCTTCCCGCTCTGTTTTTGTACCGACATCATTACCGCCGACTGGCCGTTCACATAAACCGTGCTGGTCTCGTCTTTGTAACCCTCAAACACGTCGGCGATATCCCGCAGGTATATCTGCCGGGGAAGCTCTACCTCCCCCCCGTTTAGGCCGCCTCCCTTGTAGGAGATAACCGTGTTCCGTATCTGATCGAGGGAGGTGTACTCCCCCATGGTGGTAAGGATGTAGGAAAGACCCCCTTCGATAATGGTACCCGCCGACACCTGCTGGTTCTGGCTCGCCAGGATCTGCTGCATCTGGGTTACCGTAAGGCCGTAGGCTTCGAGCCGGCTCTGGGGAATCTCCACCCGGATAATTTTCTCCCGCCCTCCCATAATTGAGGCGGTGGCGACCCCTGGGGTCTGCTCTATCCGGGGAATGATAGTATCGCTGGTGATTTCCCGCAGTTCCTCCGGGGAACGGTTTCCCGTAACCATCAGCCCCATGATGGGAATCATGGAGGGATCGAACCTGAATATCATCGGGGATTCCGCCCCGGTGGGCAGATACCGGCGGGTACGTTCCAGGGCGTCCCGCACCATATTGGAAGCGTCCACCAGATCCGTGCCGTAGGTAAACTGCATGATCACCATGCTTGAGCCTTTGGAAGAGGTAGAAGTTATCTTTTCCAGGCTGGACACGCTGGAAAGGGCGGCCTCCATTATCCTGGTTACCGAGCGTTCCACTTCCTCGGGCCCCGCGCCGGAGTAAGAAGTCTGCACCACCAGGTAGGGGGGGTTGATCTCCGGAAAGAGATCCAGGGGAAGGTTGATAAAGGCAAAGACCCCCAGCATGATGAGAAGGGCAAAAATGATAAAAATCGTGGTCGGCCGTGATACTACCGTTTTAGTAAAACTCATAATAACCTCTGCTTGGCGCGGCCGGAGGGCCGCGCGGCTGAACCAAACATGAAACCTGGTTTCATGTTACCCTCTTAATTCGCGCCCAGCGGCGCAAGGCGGTCAATGATATTTATTTTCGCGCCGTCGTCCAGCAAGGTCTGGCCCCGGACGATGATTTCATCCTTGGGGGAAAGACCCTCCCGGATCTCCAGCACCCCGTCAACCAGTATGCCGGGGGTAACGTTTCTCCGCCGGGCCACATGGCCCCCCTCGCTGTCCGGCTCGGCCACAAAGACGTAGTTCTCGCCGAAACGCTGTATCATGGCGCTGGAGGGAATTTTTACGATGTTTTGCTTTCGCTCGGTGATGATCCGCACCTTGGCAAACATCCCCGCCTTAAGCCGGGCGCCGGGGTTCTCCACATTGACCCGTATCTCCATGGTCCGGGAAGCGGGATCCACCGTGGGGGCTACTTTGGCTACCGTACCCCGGAACACCTCCCCGGGCCACGCGTCCATGGCGATCTCGCAGGGAAGCCCCAGGGCCATCTTGGAAATAAAACGTTCCGCCACGTAAAGTTTTATCTCCAGGGCGCTGCCCCCGGCGATCCGGGCCAGAGACACCTGGGGGCTGATGGTCATCCCCACCTGGGCGGGGAGGGCTACCACGGTCCCGCTGATGGGAGCCTTTACCACGTTGGCCACATACTCCATCCCCGGCCTGGAGGGGTCAACCGCCGCGATAGGATCGCCCCTGCCTACCTGGCTGCCCACGGCGACGTAGAGCCGGGTTATCTTCCCGGCGGCGTCCGAATAGGTATCCACCGTGGAACCGGACACGATATCCCCCGAAAGGGCCAGATAATCCTGTATCGGCCCCTGGCTTACGCCGCTGGTGTTTACCGCGAAGACCGGGGCCGCCGGAGCGGCGGCGGGATTTCCCGGACCCTGGTCCAGCCGTTCCCGGAAAGCCCTTATCTGTTCACAGCCCCCAAAGGCCAGCGCCGCGAAGAGGACGATAAACGTCCCTTTCCAGGAGGGTTTTTTCTTCTTCATTTCACGTTCTCCCCTATTTGTGCCTCTGAACTAAGGGTGCCAAAGGGAACCCCGATAGCGTATTCAAGATCTATCAGGCTGTTAAGGTAATTGAAGTGCTGCTGGACAAGCCCGATCCGGGCCTGCCGCAGGGCTTCCTCCGCGTTCTGTACCGAGTTAAAATCCTGGAGTCCCGCCCGGTAGGCTTCCTCGGTGGAGCTGTAGGATCTCTCCGCCAGTTCCACGGTCCGGTTCCGGGCCTCTATGGAACTATGGGTCTTTTCCAGGGAAAGGACGATGTTGTATATCTCCAGTTCCGTGCCCTGGATCGTCTGGGCAAGGCCGATATTGGCGTTACGGATCTGGCTGTCCAGATCCTTAAGCGCCTGGCCTTCCTTGGTAAAGGGGAAGAGGCCGTT
>JAITQR010000291.1 GCA_031288815.1 Treponema sp. | reverse complement strand
CCAATTCGGACAGCTTCAGATCTCCCGAGTCCGGAGGGCCCCAGTCCCCGTTTCCCCAGGCCAGAGTCCAGGGGCCTTCCCCCCGGCCCAGGAACACCAGCTCCCGGGGATCCCACTGGATGGTACAAGCGGGCGGGGGACGGGCGTGGCGGTTCAGGCTGGCTGACAGGCTTAGGGGCCTGTTTCCTTCTTCATGGATCTGGCGAGAGAGAAGGCCAGGCCGGAAAGGAGAAGCGTGGAGAGGATGAGGATGACCCACAGAACAAACTGACCCCAGTCTTTTTCAGGCTGGGGCTTTGCGGCACCGGCCCGGTACCGGGGTTCCCCCAATGGCCGGGCGTTTTCAATCTCCGGCGTACCGGCGTCTCCGGCCAATTCGGACAGCTTCAGATCTCCCGAGTCCGGAGGGCCCCAGTCCCCGTTTCCCCAGGCCAGAGTCCAGGGGCCTTCCCCCCGGCCCAGGAACACCAGCTCCCGAGGATCCCACTGAATGGTACAAACGGGCGGGGCGGAAAAATCCAGGTCCCCGGCGGCCTCCAGTTCCCAGTAGGGGGCGGAAGAGTTAAGCTCCAGGGCCCCGTTTTGCAGGGCCTCGGACCCGGTCCCGCTGTTGATACGGAACAGGCTTGTCCGGGCGACAAAAGACCATTCCTCCTCCGTGGTGAACCTGTTCTTAACCAGCACTTCAATGGAATCGGCCTGGGGAAGGGGGAAGTTTATCGCCTTTAAGGGGTAAAAGCCCCCGGTAAAATAATCAATGACCCGCCTGCCTTCCCCCTGCCATTCCCCGGCGATAGTTTTTTCCCGCGGCGGGGGAGGAATTTCGCGTTCCTCAAAAAGGGCGGAAACTTTCCGGATCGGAAGATCCGGCCTGTCGAATGTGAGGAGGAGGTAGCGGCTGTTCCCCCGGGGGAGTTCCAGAAACTCACGGTTGGCCCCGCTGTCGCCGAACCACGCCAGGGTCTGGCGTTTTTCAAATTCCCGCCAGCGGGAAAGATCGGCGCTGGAGTAGATCCGTGCCGCGGTATTGTAAAATTCCCCTTCCTTTCCCAGGCTGATACTCAGTAGAGAGGGAGGGGAGATACCGGAGAGATCCAAAAGATAGGCCCGGGTTAGGGAGGAACGGCCCCGGTTTTTAATGTTCAGCACCGTTCCCTGGGAGTTAATCACGATATCCGTACCGCTGGGCAGGGCCTCGTCGTTTTCCCGTTCCCAGGAGAAGAAGGGAAGATCCTCGGGGGGCGGGGTAAAGGCAAGACCCGGAACGGGGCGGATCACAAAGGGAACCGGGGAGCCCTCACGATCGAATACCCGGATATCCCCCCTGTCCGGCCGCATAAGGCCCTGGTAGACCGCCTCGGGAATTTCAAGTTTCAGGAGGCTGCCCCTGGTTCCGCTTAAAACCAGGGAACCGGCGAAGTCCTCGAGGCGGGGGGGCTTCCGGTTCTGGGCGGGAAGACTATAGGGAAACAGCAAAACCAACACCGCCGGGAAGAACATGGCCGGGAGGAATACCGCCGGAAGGGACGAAGGCCCGGAACCGCTTTTATCTTTCACGGTTTCCCCCTGTTCCCCCCGGAGGGGCAGGATCTTTTCCCGCCGCCGGCGGCAGGGGGGCGGCCCAGCCGACAAAGAGGAGCAGGAGCCCGGCTATAAAAAAAGAAACGATCCTGGTTACCGCCCCGGCTCCGGCCAGATCCAGGAGCAGGAATTTCGCGATGTCCAGCGTCATTAGGACAGCCCCCGCGATCCAGACTTTCCTGATGGACAGCCTGCTTCCCCCGATGATATGAGCGATGCCGTAAACCGCCCAGAAAATAAAGAGGCAGAGATGGAATACCACGGAATCAAAGACCCGCCGGTAGGGTACCTGGCCGTAAAAATGCACGGCCCGGGCGATAAGGGCAATAGCAAAGAGAAAAACCGCCGTATCAGCCAACACAAAGAGTACCGGGCTTCTCATCCGGGGCAGATCTTTCCGTCTCGACAGGGTGGACTGCCAGAAGAGGAACAGAACCAAACAGAAGGCTTCTTCCAGATCCAGGGGATTGATAATGGGGAGGTAGAAGGGCAGCGGGGCGGGATCGCCGGGGAGGAACAGGGTAAGGGCAAACCAAAGCCCCATAATACAACTGAGGAGCAGGGGAAGGGTAAAGAAGACGGTCTTCCTGCGGAAGCCCGCCGCGTCCGGCGGAGGAACCGGGAGGCGTGGGGAGATCCCCCCGTTCCGGGCGGAAAGGTTTATCCCGATCATCGCCGCGAAAACGGGGGCCATTCCCGCGAGGCTTGTCCAGGCCGGGGCAAGCCCCCGGGACAGGCTGAGGGCCCGGCCCGAGGAACTCAAGACTCCCAGGCTGATGAAGACATCGATCAACAACCAGAGGCTGTGGGTCTTCTCCCAACGATCCCTTCGGGAGAGAAAGAGAAGCAGCGCCTGAACCGCGAAGAAGGCAAGCCAGCCCCAGCCGAAAAGGCCCTGAAAAAAATTGTGGCCCAGGATCATCCCCGGCCGGTATGGAAGGTAGCGGGAAGCCCGGTCGAAGAGGGTTCTTAGAAGCAGAAAGAGGCCCAGGGCGGGAGAAACGATCGCGCCCATCCGGTAGGCCGGACAACGGAGCAAGGCCGACGCCCCGAAGGCCGCCAGGGCGGAAGCGGCGCAGACCAGAAAGAAAATCGCCTGGGGACGCTGACAGACCCGGTATATCTCCCAGGCCCAGCCGCCAAACCACCAGGAAAAGGCCCAGATACCCAGGACGACAGGGAAAGCGGGGTACATACGCCGGACTTTTGAGAAACCCGGGGGACCATCGGGTCGGCCGCCCGGGGGATGATCGGCGAAAAAGATGATCCCCAGGGCGGAAAGGGCGATGAGCAGGGCGCCGGTGAACCGGGAACTCGGGACCCCTTCGCCGACAAGGGGCCTCCGCTCGAAGGCGAAGGCGGCCGCGGCGGCGACGTGGAAGACAAGCCCCGAAACGAGGATTCTGAACCGGTTCAGCCTGAGGCCGAAAAAGAAAACCATGAGCCCCTCGGCGGCCCAAACCGCGCCGCTGATCCGGGGGCTCAGTTCCAGGGGTATGGCAAGGTTCGCCAGCAGGACGGCGAAACCCAGGTAGGCCTCGGAAAAGATCCGCAGTTCCCCGC
>JAITQR010000127.1 GCA_031288815.1 Treponema sp. | reverse complement strand
ATCCCCCTCTTTACCAACATCAAGGTAGCCCGGGAGTTCATCGACGCCCTGGCCTACCAGCGATCGAAAGGCCTGGAAATCAAAGCCTGGGAAGAGTACCGCTAGGAGCCTCTCGCGATTTGGCTCAATCGGGTCCGCGGGGACGTGCTGATTAAGGATACTGTGAACGGTTCAAACTACGACAAATACGATCTTACCCGGGGAGGCATCGCGGCCAAACTGCTGCAGGTGGCCCTGCCTATTATGGGGATGCAGTTTACCCAGATGGCCTACAATCTGACGGACATGTTCTGGCTGGGCCGCCTGGGGAGCGACGCGGTGGCCGCGACCGGCGCGGCGGGGATGTACCTGTGGCTTTCCTTCGGCTTTCTCCTGGTGGGAAGGATGGGCGCGGAGATCGGGGTGGCCCAGTCCCTGGGCCGGGGGGACAAAAGGGAGGCCCTGGCCTACTCCCAAAATTCCCTGGTCCTGGGGCTCTTTTTGGGGGTCCTCTTCGGCATGGTGATGCTTCTCTTCCCCGAAAGGCTGGCCGGCTTTTTCAACTTTAAAGAAGGCGTTGTGGCCCGGGACTGCGCCGTCTATATCTTTACGGTGGCCCCGGCCATGCCCCTTACCTTCGTGTCCGGAGTGATCATGGGGACATTTACCGCCTGCGGTAACTCCCGTACCCCCTTCATCCTCAACGGCGCGGGCCTTGCGCTGAACATGGTTCTGGACCCGGCGCTGATCCTGGG
The DNA here is from genome assembly GCA_031288815.1 of Treponema sp. Next base: position 9,921 of record JAITQR010000127.1, on the reverse strand, counting down.
GGCGGGAATGGGGGTACGGGGAGCGGCTCTGGCGACCGCCGCTTCCCAGGCGCTGGTAGCCTTACTGCTTCTTACCGGCATCTGCCGTTTCAAAAACCGGCCCTTTGGTTCTTACTTCTTCCGCTTCGGAATAGACAAACAGAAACTGCGGCGGATTCTCGCCTGGTCTGTGCCCGTTGCCCTTGAGAGTATCTTTTTCTGTTTCCTTTCAATGGTTACCAGCCGCATTGAGGCTTCCTTTGGCGCCCAGGCGGTGGCCGCGGGAAAACTCGGCTCCCAGCTGGAATCCCTCACCTGGCTAATCGGCGGGGGATTCTGCTCCGCCCTCATCTCCTTTACGGGGCAGAATTACGGCGCCGGTAAAACCGACCGGGTACGCCGGGGCGTAAGGTTCTCCGTCGCTTTCATGGGCGTCTGGGGAACCATGGTTTCCCTGCTGCTCTTTTTTGCCGGAAAAACCATATTCAGGATCTTTCTGCCGGACCCGGAAATGGTTGCCCTGGGAGCCTCCTACCTGCGGATCTTTGCCTTCTGCCAGCTTGCCATGTGTCTTGAGGGCACGGCCTCCGGCGCGTTCAAAGGCATGGGGAAGACCATTCCCCCATCCGTGGTGAGTATCGTTACCAATCTTACCCGTCCCGTTCTGGCCCTGATCCTCTCCCGGACCGGCCTGGGCATCTACGGGGTATGGATCGCCGTGACCATCACCGCCAACGTCCGGGGTATCTGGATCTGCCTGTGGTATTACTTTTGGGGAGGGAAGCTCCCGGCGCTCCGCCCGGTTTCCGGAAAACAAAAGGCCCGGGAGTAAGTTCCGGGGGATTATGGTGTGTACGATTGGCCGGGACGCCAGACTTACTGATAGAGGCGGACGGCAAGAACAGGAACCCTGACGGCAAGAGCCGCGGTTGTTGAAAATCCGGGGAAATAGGGTTATATTTTAATCAGGGCCGCCCATACCGGGGGCCCGAACCGGGCTGTAAGGCCGGTTACATAAAAGACGCTTCCGATTTTGTCCGAAAAGGAAGCAAAGGAGCCTCCATGAAAGGCAGAGCTTATATTGATTTGGGGTCGATTTTCGACGAGATCTTCGACGCCGCCCAGAACATCCAGAACGAACTGCATAACAGTTTCAGCCCTTACGGGGAAGGTTTTCCCGGCAGGGGCCGGAACCCCTACGATCCCTTCGGCAAAAACTATTTTGACGAAAACACCGATTTTTATCCCAACTATTCCTACCCACCCATGAATATCTACATGAGCGAGGATCGGAGCCTTGGCTTTGAGTTTGCCCTGGCGGGCTTTGACGAAAAAAACATCAGCCTCTCTTTTCAGGGGGATTACATGATCTTTTCCGCGTCCCTGCCCTCCACCACTCCCTCGGTTTTCGGCAAACAGGAGGGGGATACGGTGTTTCAACAGGAAAGAGGCGGCGAAGAGAACCTGCGGTACCTTAAGCGGCGTCTCAAGATGAAGGATATCGAAAAGCAAAAGTACTTCGTCCCCCAGGACAAATACGCCCAGGAAAGGGTAAAAGCGGTGTTCAAAAACGGTATCCTCAAAGTCACCGTCCCTCCCAGGGAGGAGCCGGAGCAGAACGAAGGTATCAAAATAGACATCGTCAAAGAGGACAACTAAAAGCGCCCGCAGGGCGTATACGCGGAAACGCGGCTCGTCCCGGCGCGACAAAATGCCCCCCAAGCGCACAATGGTAGGACGCCTTTAGGCGTCCGTACGCGCCGGATAACTAAAAGCGCCCGTAAGGGCGTCCGGTCTTACCTTCCCCCCGCGGCGGTACTCCGAGGGGGAGGAACCGCATATCTTGTTGAAGACCCGGTTAAACTGGGAAAGACTGGTAAATCCGCAACGTCCCACAATGTCCTTTATTTTCAGATCCGTATAAAGCAGCAGCTCCTGGGCGTTACGGATCCTGGTCATCTGGATATAGTTCACCAGAGTAAAACCGGTAATTCGCTTAAATTGGTGGGAAAGGTAGTAGAGGCTGATAGAAAACCTGTCCGCCAGGCTCTCCAGCGACAGGGGATACCGGTAATTTTTGTGGATAAAGCTGGTTATGGCAAACACCTTGTGGGTTATGGAATCGGTTAGGTGTTTCGGCTTATAGAGATTATCCTTCCGGTAGGTGGAAAGCAGCCAGAGAAATTCCTGGAATTTGCCGTGGATGATCATTTCAAGCTGGGGCCAGTGCTGTTTCCCAAGGGTAAATATATCATTCAAGGGGGCAAATATACGGTTCCGTATGGGATCGGGGAAACGGAAAATGGGAATATCCTCATTAAACACCGAGAGCACGGCGGACAGGGCATGGTCAAGACCGGACACCGGCAGGGGAACCGAAAATTGGATGATCAGCCGTTTGCGCGGCGGCCCCGCCGGATATTCGGTCTTGTGCAGCAGAGCCGGGCGCAGCAGTACGATATCGAATTTCTCCAGGGCATAGTAATCCCCTTCAATAATGTGAACCGCTTTTTCGTCGCAAAGGATGAAAATTTCATAGAACTGATGGAAATGCTGGAATTCCATGTTGATGCCGTAAGATCGCTCGTCATAGTCAAAATAATAATAGAGGGGAGCCTTTTCATTGTTTACGAAAATGCCGTAACCCTTGTCGTAGAGAAGGGTCTCCTCAAATTCTACCGCCACCCCGGCTCCTTAAAAGGGGATGTCCCCTTTTAGGGGCTATTATAGCGCCAGGGTATGAAAAACACAACTTTCTCAATTTCCAGCGGTTTTTTTATCTATCGGAGTTCTTCAGAAACCTCAGTTTCTGAAGAACAACCGCTTAAAATAGGCAAAATGCGGAGCATCTCGCAAGACTTAAAGCCAACCGAAGCTTGGCGGACATCCACCCGGGTTGTTGAACAAGCCTATTTCTTATCCGAGGCAAAGTACCAGTTTTGCAGATGGGCAAGTCCTACGCCGCGGTACTCGTCCACATAGAGAAGCCTTTCCGGAACATTCCGCAAATCTTCTTTAACCGACATTAACATAGGCATGGGGCTAAGGTATCCTATCTGCCAGATATTCTCCTCGTGGAGCTTGAGCATTTGCAGGGCTATTTCGTCGATCTGCTTTTTGTTGGTCGCTCCCAGTATCTGCTTGTACAGATTTACCATCTTAAGGATATCCCCGGTAGGTTCAACGCCGCCGGCGCCGTTGCTGCTTACCCACTCGCCGTATGCCCCGTACCAGACCGCATAGTTCCGTACAGGCACCACCGTATCGGGCCGCAGGGCTATATGGATGGTAGACATCGACGCGAAAGAGTTCAGAATAGCCATAAGCTTGTTTCCGCTGCTCAATTCCTCAACCAGGGAACGGTCCCGTAGCGAGAAAGTAAAACGGAGACCGATGTTTTTAAAGTACTTTTCGGTGAATAGTTCCGCGGCCTGCAGAGTAGTCGCGGCATTGTTATTGGACACCATCTCAATGCCCAGAGGCGTACCATCTTCAAAAGTATAGTAACCGTCCCGGCCCATCCTGAGTCCGCAGCTCTGCTCCAGAAGCCGCCTGGCTTCCTGCGGGTTATATTCGGTCCACTTTTCTGACCATGCCTTGGAATAACCCAGGCTGCCTTCGGGAGGACTCGTCTGGAAGGGAACGGCGATATCGTCGCTCACCAGCGTCGCTATTTCCTTGCGATCCACCGCGATAGAGAGAGCCTTGCGAAAATCTTTATTCTGGAACAAGGCCCGGTATTTAGGATCCGGTATCGCCTGATTAAGCTGGATGGCGGTAGTTCCATCCGCCCATCCTACGCCAGGGTACCTCAGGAGACGGTATTTGCCGTTTTTCTCGTTTTGTTTAAGGGCGGTAAAATTAGAAAAAGGCAGATCGATCCGCATATCTGTCTCGCCGCTCATAACTTTCAATATCGCCTGATTCATATCCCCTATGCGGACCCAGTGGAGTTGATCGAGATAGGGAAGCTGCCGGCCTTCGGAATCGGTCTTCCAGTAATAAGGATTCCTCTCCATGATAAAAAGATCGCTGTCTATGTTGTTCGCCGCCACCCAGGGCCGCAGGGTAGGCCGGCCGGGAATGGGCCAGAACAGATAACCGGTGGCCTCTCCCATGGCACGCACATCCGAATAGCCAAGTTGCTTGGCCTTGGCGGCCGCGGCGGCCTCGCCGATAAATTCGGGAAGATACTCTTTCATGTAATGGGCCGGGGCAAAAAGCCACTTTGTGTCAATTGTCACATACTCCAAAAAATTCGGATTAGGATAGTCAAAGAACACCTTGAAGGCATAATCGTTTACCTTTTCCATTCTGCAGAGAACCTGCTCCCGGGTCTGGGGATTTGAGCTGTAGTAACACCGGTAAATTGACTGCCCGAATGTCCTTGGTTTTACCATGTGGTCATAAAAGAAAACGCAGTCATCCGCCGTAAAGGGATGCCCGTCCGACCATTTCATCCCTTCCCGCAGGTAGATGGTGTATTCGGTGGCGTTGTCGTTCACCGTAAAGGACTTGGCCACGTTCGGCTCCAGGGTTCCGTCTTCTTTGAATCGGAACAGGGGTTCCTCGGTATGTTTCTCCACCGTCCACTGGTTGTCCCGGCCCAAAAAAGTAGTTGACAGTTTCTCCCCATAAGCGCCCAAACTGTCCATCCTTTCAATCATCACATCCTTTGGCACGGGCAGACGCTGTTCCAGGGGCGGAAGCTTCCCGGCGGTCACCAGGGCGGCCAGCTTGGGCGCCTCTTTAAGGGAAACGCTGCCTCCTCCGCCAGTGGAACTTCCCTGTTGTTTGGCCCCTCCGGAAAACAATAGACCACCGCAGAGGAACAGACTGACAACGAACAATAGTTTTTTCATCGAAAACCTCCTGAATCTCCTGATTTTTGAAAATACTACCACCCTATTTTCAACCGGAGCTATGCATAAATTGTCCAATATATGAATAAAAATACGCGCTTTTTGCTTTCCCCCGGGAAGCCGGATTCGGCTGCGGGGTTCCGGTCCTGAACAAAAAGCAAAAAATGCGTATACAACGCCCCATATAAGGCAAAAAATAACAGAATCGGTTTTCGTTTCCGGGTTATACTACCGGGAACCTTAAAGAGACAGGAGAAAACATGGAACAGTTCCGTTACCGCGTCGATGGCGGCCAACCCCTTAACCGGTGGCGTCTTTCCGAACCCGGCTCCTCGCCGGTGGAATCTCCCCGGGAAAGCTTTGAGGCTCCAATCAACACCCACGAAGCCTATGTCCAGATAGTGTATCCGGTACGGAAATTCTTTCTCGAGAGTCACGACCTTTCCGGAATTCCCCTGCCGGAGGGACCGTTCCCCGGCATATACTTCCCCTTTGAGCGGAACCGGGTAGATTTTACCACCTTCATGCGGACTCCCCACCTGCTCTGGGTTAGCGGCGTCACCTGGGTAGATGTTCCGGAAGAGGGGAATTACCCTTTCGATGTATTTACCTGCGGAGGGATAAAAATATGGGTGAACAGCCGGGAAACCTGTGTCTTCGCCCCCTTTACCCGCAACATCCCCGGCAAAACCAGTGTCTCTCTTCCCTTTAAAAAAGGCGTCAACGAAATAAAAATCTATGCCGACGAACTTGCCGAACGGGACGTGTTCTTTTACTACGAACTCAGGTACCGGGGAAAGGAAAACATCCAGGGAATCCTGCTTCTGGATCGGGGGGCCGATGAGATCCGCAAAACAGAAGAATTCCTCTTGAGCTGTTACTTCCCCAGGGACTGTCTTACCGAAGGGGACATAGTCCTCCGCTACGATCCCGCCCCGCTAAGGGAAGATCTGACCCTGAGCCTGGGGGGGAATGTCCGGGGGGAATTCGGGGCTCTGAAATTGCCCGAGACCGTGATCGCCCGAAAGGGGACGGATCGGGTCGCCTTGGGCGGGGTATCCGACCAGGTGGGGATGTATAAAATTAAAGTCGGCGCTAAAGCGGGAGGGCATCTGATATACCGGGAACTGCTCCTGGGGATCAAGCCGGCGCTGACCACCGCCGTCAAGCCCGCCCCGGAAATTGGGGAGCGGAAGAACCAAGCCCTGGACTTTGCCGTCAAATACGGGGAGGAAACCATTACCCGCGCCCTGGCGCTTTGCCAACGCCGGGGCACGCTGGGCGCCGAGGGAGAACGTTTTGTACGGAACAGTCTGGCCATGATCGACGCGATGGAAGACTGCGCGGATTTTGTCCTTGTCCCCCTGTGCCTGCTCATCACCCGGTACCGGGGTATGGTTCCCGAAGCCCTGTATCAGGATATCCGCCGGGTAATTCTGAAATTCCGGTACTGGATAGATGAGCCGGGCAACGATGTAATGTGGTACTTCAGCGAAAACCACGCCTTCCTGTTCCACTGTTCCCAGTACCTGACGGGAAGCATCTTCCCGGATGATACCTTTTCCGCCGGGGGCAAGACGGGCAGGGAACAGATCCGGAAGGGAAAGAAACGCCTGGAAGACTGGTTTGATCTGTTTTTCAAATACGGCTACGCGGAATGGAATTCCGCCACCTACATCCCGGTGGATTACATCGGCTTCTTTGTTCTCTACGAAATGGCCCCCGACGAGGATATTAAAACCAAGGCCAGGGAAGCGCTGGACTACACGTTTAAGATCATGATGTACAACAGTTTTAAGGGGATTATGTCAAGCAGTTATGGCCGTTCCTACGAATACACCCTTAAATCCCGGGAACAGGTGGAAACCTGTTTCATCGAATGGGTCGCCTACGGCTCCGGATTTATCAATTACCGCAGCCGGGCCGCCACCCTGTTCGCCCTTTCCTCCTACGAACCTCCCCGTTTTGACCTGGACAGTAAAACTGACGAGGGAGAGTGGATGAGCGTTTGTTTCGATCAGGGGATACGCCGGGTCAAGACCTACGCCTACAGAACCGCCGACTATTTTACCGCCAGCGTCAGGCGCTTCCGCCCCTTTACTCACGGCCATCAGCAGCATCTGATGAACATAGCCCTGGGGAAAGCTCCTGTCCAGTTCTACATCAACCACCCGGGGGAACGGGCCTACAGCGGGGGAAACCGGCCCAGTTACTGGGCGGGCAACGGCACCATGCCCTTTATTGAACAGTACCGGGATCTTACCGCCATGGTGTTCAGCATTGATCCTGAGGAATTAGTCCATTACATCCACGGATACACCACCTTCTACGACTACGACGAGTACAAAATTTCCGACCGGTGGCTTTTTATCCGGGTTGACACCGCCTACTGCGCCGCATGGTTCAGCAACGGCTATGAGGCGGTAAAACACGGAGCCAACACGGGCAAAGAAGTGATAAGCCCGGGGCTCCGTCACGGGCTTATTGTAAGGTGCGGCGGTGAATACGAATGGGGCGGTTTTGCCGATTTTGTTAAGGCCATGGGGGAGGCGGATATTTCCTGGGATGGGAAGAACGTTCTCTCCTTTCAGGATCCCCGTTACGGCCTTTTACACATCCACGCGCCCCAAAGCGCCGCCCTGAACGGAGAGGAACTGGAATACCGAAGCAATGACGAAATGGACATACTCCGGGGAAAGCTGCCTTCTCCGGGGAAGGCTTCCGGCTCTCCGTCCGTTTCATGATCCCCGGACAATCCCCAGCCTGCCCGCCATCCTGGCGCTGGCTTTTGTCTGAAAGCGGACAGGGGGTCAAAGGCTTGAGGATCCGTCTTTTCCGTGTTAATTTCCAGGGATGAGTCTCTTTTGCCTCCTCTGGACACCCCTCTTTTACCTGTTTAGGCGTTCGATTTTTTCCAGCCAGGAGGCCGGTTCCGGCGGGATCTGGGCCCTTCTTCTGGGAAGCCTGGTGGCCCTGCTCCATTTTTTCCTGGGCGCCCTGATAAACCCCGGCGGTTTCGGCCTTTCCCGCTGGCTAAGCGGCTGTGTTGATATCGTCGTCCTGCCGGCCCTGCTGCCCCTGCCGGTCTATTTTGTGCTGACCCGATTCCGCATGGTTTCCGGCAAGGCGGATTTTACCAATTTCGCCCTGCTCTGGCTGATCCCCGGCGGGGCTCTGCGGGCGGTAAGCTGGAGCGCCCAGCGGGACCCTATTCTCCTGGTCCTGGTTCCCCTTCTCTGGACCGCCCTTGCCGCGGGTATTCCCTTTTGCGCCGGCCTGATCTTCCGCCGCAGACCGCGTTTCCCGCTTCCCCTTCCTGTCCTTGCCGCTCTTGGCCTTCCCTTCCTGGCGGCCACAGTCTATTGGGCCTTTTTTTACCAGAAACTGGTTTTGGGGTACTCGCTGCTCATAATCACGGTTATTCCGGCGGGGCTTTGCTGTATCCCCGAAAAAAAGGACCCGCTTGATTTTCCCTGATCAACAAGCTCGCCCTGAAGCTCCCCCGCGATGCGGGCTCTTGGGTATTAAACCCTTCGCTACGAATAAAAGCGCGGACCCCTGCCCGCGCTCTCTTTGATCTGCCGGTATGTTCTTAAAGAGGATATGAGGGCAGTATCAGGCCTGGCCCGCGCTGCCCAGTACGTTGACGTTCTTATGGGCGTAGAGCTTCTTAAGCTCGTCCCGGGCGGGGCCCAGGTACTTGCGGGGATCGAACTCATCGGGCTTCTCGGCGAAGACCTTGCGGATCATGGCGGTCATGGCCAGCCGGCCGTCGGAGTCGATGTTGATCTTGCAGACCGCGCTTTTGGCGGCCCGGCGAAGCTGATCTTCGGGGATGCCTACGGAGTCGGTAAGCCTGCCGCCGAATTTTTCGATAATCTGCACGTATTCAATGGGAACGGAGGAAGATCCGTGGAGTACGATGGGAAAGCCGGGGATCTTCTTCTCGATTTCCTCAAGGATGTCGAAACGCAGGGGGGGCGGGATCAGGATGCCGTTGGCGTCGCGGGTACACTGTTCGGGTTTAAACTTGGCCCGGCCGTGGCTGGTACCGATGGAAATAGCCAGGGAGTCTACCTTGGTCTTGCCGACAAAGTCTATCACCTCCGAAGGCTGGGTATAGTGGCTGTGTTCGGCGGAAACATCGTCTTCCACCCCGGCCAGCACTCCCAGCTCCCCTTCTACGGTGACATAGTCTTTCTGGGAATGGGCGAATTCGCAGACCTTGGCGGTAAGAGCCACATTCTCTTCGTAAGGAAGGTGGGAGCCGTCGATCATTACCGAGGAAAACCCGGTTTCTATGCAGTCTTTGCAGAGTTCAAAACTATCCCCATGGTCCAGGTGCAGCACGATGGGGATGTCGTAGCCCAGCTCGTGGGCATACTCCACCGCTCCCCGGGCCATGTTTTTTAGCAGGTTCTGGTTGGCGTACTTGCGGGCTCCCGATGAAACCTGGAGGATTACCGGAGACTTGGTCTCCACGCAGGCCTGAATGATCGCCTGCAACTGCTCCATGTTATTGAAATTGTAAGCCGGAAGGGCGTAACCGCCGCTTACCGCCTTCTTAAACAGTTCCTTGGTATTCACCAGGCCCAATTCTTTGTAACTGGTCATGTATGGCTCCTTAAATAAGAATGCCTTAATATTAAGCCATACTCCCAGCGGGGTCAACGGCCCCTTTACTCCGGCTTTTCCTTCCCGGAGCGGCCCTCTTTGGGCACTTCTTTTCATTTATGGGGTTTTCAAAGCTGTATATAACCAGCGACAACGGGGGCGGCAACGGGTCAAGGGTCAAACTCTGGAAGAAACGATTGCGGGACCTGGCGAACATAAGGGGCTTGGAGGTACAGGTCTCCCATTTCCCCCTGGCACATCGAAATGGAATAAGATTGAACACCGGGTGTTTTGCTTTATAAGCAAGAACTGGAGGGGGAGGCCACTTATATCAATTGAAACGGTTAGGTTATTGAATTAATAGCAAACACGACCACGGCGAAGGGGCTAAAAATTATATGTATGAAAGATGGAAACAAGTACGAACTGGGAAGGAAAGTCAGCGATAAAGAATTAGCGGAACTTA
>JAITQR010000120.1 GCA_031288815.1 Treponema sp. | reverse complement strand
TCCGCCCAGTTTCGCCGCCGGGCGTCCAAAAGCCCGGTGGTGGAAGCGGCGGTGTATTCGCTGAAAATCTTCCCCCGCAGGTTCCCCGTAAGGCGCAGGGAAAAATACTCCGGCAGGAGCAGCATATCCTCCGCCCTTTCCAGACGCCCCGCCGCCTGATCCGCCAGAAGCTGGTACACCGTGTTGAAGGGCTGGGCCGCGATTCCCGTAACGGCGTAGAGTTCCTCAAAAGACGGCCGGGTGTTTAAAAAGGGCGCGGTCCGGGAATCCCGGTAAGCGTACACCGGTTTTAGCGGCTCCCCATTCCTGTCGATCAGGGCGTAATCCACCCCCCAGGTGTCGATGCCCACCGAACAGGGGATCTTGTTCAATGCGCCGCATTTCACGATCCCCGCGACAATTTCCCCGAATATCCGTTCGTCGTCCCATATCAGGGAATCCCCCCGCCGCAGCGGGGCATTGGAAAAACGGTGCACCTCTTCCAGGATAAGTTTTCCGTCCTCGGTGTGCCCCAGGATATGCCGTCCCCCCGAGGCGCCCAGATCGATTGCCAGATAGTAATTTGACATACCTTCCCTTTTTTATAAAAAATTTTCTTTTAGGTATCTGTACCGGTATTCCCGGGGAGAAAGACCCAAATACTTCCGGAAAGAACGGGTAAAATAGTTGCTGTCGTTAAACCCCAGATCCAGCGCTATTTCGGTGATGGATTTATCGGTCTGGACGAGCTCGTCCGCCGCCGCGGACAGACGGAGCCGGTTGATATACCGGAAAGGGGGACAGCCCAGGTACTGCTTGAAACTCCGCAGAACGTGGCTTTTGGACATGCCGGATATGCCGGTAAGGGCGTTCATGTCCAACTGACGCCGGTAATTGTCTTTTACATAATTCACAAGCTGCGTAAAATCAGCCCCGAAACCCGGAGGGGAACACTCCTTTCCCCTGTAACTCCGGATCAGGAGGACGATAAGTTCCCGCATAAAACTGCTGACCATAACCCGGTATCCGTCGGAATGTTCCCTCAGTTCCATTTGGGCGGCCCCTATCAGGTTTTTGATCCTGCCGAACACCTCGTAGTCCAGTCTGAAGTGGGTAACCGGAAGCCTGCCCGTATCGTCTTCCGGTTCCTGGCCGAACAAAGCCTCGTAGGCGGGGAGGGAGTATATACCGGGATGGTCTTTCCCGAAAAACGAGGATTTAACCAGAATGTTCATCAAAACAAGGTTCCGGATGTTTTTGTAGCCGTGGGCCTGGCCAAGTTTGATGTTTATGAAATCGCCGCTCTGGATATCGTAGTCCCCGTTGGCCGTAAGATGGGTGGCCTTGCCGGAATAAACAAAGACCAGCTCGTGAAAGTCATGGACATGCAGGGGGAAGGGAGACTGGGGATTTCTAAATTCAAGCTGTATCGGTACATGCGCGTCGGACCAGTATTTCCTTGAATCAAGCTGGTACATTAATCAAGGCCCCTCTATCTGAAGGAATAGTACAGCCCATCGGGGCCGGCAACCGGTAATTAATTGTCACAAATAGCACAAAAACGTCAAGCCCGCCGGATTTCCCCCTACCAGGCCGTTTCAAAAAACAGGCGGGCTTTGAAGCAGGCGCCTTTTCACTTAGAAAAATTATGGCGCAACGCGGCCCTATCTATTTTGCGAGTTATGCCCTATTCTGCTTCCAGGACCGATAGGAGGGGCTTATGAAACGGAACGCTTTTGCCATGCGGCTGAAACCGGGCTGCCAGGGGGAGTATAAAAAGCGGCACGACGCCATCTGGCCGGAACTGAAGGCGGAACTCCGCAAGGCCGGGGTCTCCGATTACTCGATTTACCTGGACAGCAAGACCAATACCCTCTTTGCCTTCCAATACCTTGCCGATGACGCCGCCGACGGGGATCTTCCCGGGAAGGAAATCGTGAAAAAATGGTGGCACATGATGAAGGACCTTATGGACACCAACCCCGACGAGTCCCCCGTAAGCGATCCTCTGGCGGAGATGTTCCACATGGATTAGATAGTGTGTCCCCAAAGTAGCCGACTTTGCGGGCAGGCCCTCGATGCTGTTGGCAAAAGAAGATTTTAAAAATAACACCGATTTTTGTTAATCAACCGGTAGTATAATCAGAAAAATCGTAAAAAAATACCATGCGTAGAAAAATAGTTGTTGAAAATCAGAAAAAGTAGCTTACAATCTGATATATGTAGGATTTGAAGTTTCCGAATAAACTGCAAGAGGAGTTTGATATGAGAAAACCGGTAATGGTAATGGGTCTGCTGCTTATACTGGGCGGCGCCCTTGTATCCGTGGGCTGTAAGAAACAGGGCGACGGCCAACCCGCGGCCAGCGGGGCTGTTGTGATTAATCATCCCCACTATGCGGTAGGAACCCACTTGGGCGCCCCCGCGTGGAACTCTTTTTACAAGCGTTTTACCGAAAAGTATAAGGGTAAAATTGAGCTGAAGGTTGAAGAACTGCCCAGCGATACCCTCTACGCCGACAAGATGAAGGTC
>JAITQR010000108.1 GCA_031288815.1 Treponema sp. | reverse complement strand
GAGTTATGGGCGGTGTATTTCCGGTATGTGACGGACCGGAGCAAGCGGGGGAAGGTGAACGAGGTGATAGCGAGGGAGGAGGGTATAGCGATGGCGAGCGAGGTATTGATACGGATAAGAAAGGACGAGGCGGAGCGGGCGCGGCTGATGAGCGAATGGAAGTACGAGGTGGACACGCAGAGCAAGGTGGTGCAGGCGAAACGGGAAGGCCGGCGGGAAGAAAAAATGGAAATCGCCGCTAGAATGAAAAGACGGGGAGTACCTATTGACCGGATTGTGGAAGATACCGGGCTTTCCGTCGAGGAAATCGCCGCGTTGTGAGGGGCCGCTGATGTGCCCTCTGGTATAATTGCGCCGGCCCCGGAAGTTGCGAGGAGTTGAAAAAAACACTCTGCCATAGTACCATGGAACAGCCCTGCGGCCGGTGCGGATCCGCGGCGCCGGGCGGGCGCTTAACGGCGAAAGGGAGGATGCGCTTTTGGCGATACGTTCCATGAGGACCCCGGGGGGAAGGGATATCCGGGAGGAAGGACAATGAGCCGTTCTTCCGGCTTACGCAACCGGGCCTCCCTTTGGCTGGGTCTGCCGGTGACCCTGCTCCTGGCCTTGCTCTTTGCGGCGCCCATGCTCCGGATCTTCATCCGCAGCCTGGGGGAAGACGGCCTCCGGTACTACCACAAGTTTATCGGCGATCCCTTTTACCGGGCCATACTCCGGACCACCGTGGTTGTTTCCCTGGAGGCCACGGGGATCTCCCTGCTCCTGGGCTATCCAGTCGCCTTTTTTCTGGCCCGGACCGGTTCAAAACTCCGGAATATCCTGATGATCGTCGTGCTTTTCCCCTTTTTGGTCAGCGCCGTGGTGCGTTCATACGGCTGGATGGTTATTCTGGGCAAGCGGGGCCTTCTCAACAGCCTCCTCCAGGGCTTCGGCCTCATCGGGGAGCCCCTGACCCTGCTCAATACCCCCGTGGCGGTTATCATCGGCCTGGTGCATCTCCTGGTACCCTATATGATCCTGGCCATCACCGGGGTTCTGCAGGGGATCGATCCGAACGTGGAATACGCCGCCCAGAGTCTGGGGGCAAGCCCCGTCGCCACCTTCTTCCGGGTGACCCTGCCGCTGTCCTCGCCGGGAGTGATCTCGGGCTGTATCCTGGTATTCATCCTCAGCATGACATCTTATGTTACCCCAAGGCTGTTGGGGGGCGCCCGGTTCAGAACCATGAGCACCATGGTTTTCCAGGAGATCAACGTCAACTTTAACCCCGGCTTTGCCGCGGCGATCAGTTATATCCTCCTCTTTGCCATTTTGGCGATCCTGATCCTCTCCAACTACGCTACGGCGAACGTAACGAACCGGGTGGGAGGCGCCAAGGATGGCTGACCGAAGAGTCGGCTGGTTCCCCAGCCTGCTGGCGATCCTGGTGTTCCTCTTCCTCCTGGCTCCCCTCTTGGTGATCTTTCTCGCGTCCTTCAGCCCCACAGCCCTGGTGGTGTTTCCCCCCCGGGGCTTCTCCCTGGAGTGGTACGCCAATGTGTTCAGCTCCCCGGCAAACTTCCTCAACGGCTTTAAAAACAGCCTCCTCGTGGCCGTCATTGCCACCGCCGTCGATCTGGTCCTGGGGGTAGCGGCGGCCCTCTGCATAGGCCGTTACCGTTTCCGGGGCAGGTCCGCCCTGCTCCTCTTCTTCACCTCCCCCATGTACATCCCCTCCGTGGCCTTTGCCTTTGTACTCCTCCAAACCTTCAGCGCCATGGGTTCCGTGCCGGCCTTCCTGAAGATCCTCCTGGGTCATACGGTGGTCATCCTGCCCTATATCATCCGCAACACCCTCTCCATGCTGGCGGTCTTTGACTGGACCCTGGAGGACGCTGCCGCAAGCCTGGGGGCAAGGCCCCGGGATGTATTCTTCCGGGTTACCCTGCCGGTGATAAAACCCGGAGTCATCGCCGGGGCGCTGCTCTCCTTCCTCTACTCCTTTGACGAGGTGGTACTGGCCGGCCTCCTCAATTCACCCCGGTTCGTCACCCTGCCGGTACGGATCATGAACTATATCGAGCTTTCCTTTGATCCTACCCTGGCGGCGATATCCGCCCTGTTGATCCTCTTTTCCTTTACGGCGATCCTCCTCTTGGAACGCCTGACCGGATTGGATATGTTTGTACACTGAAACAAGGAGCGTGCCGGTGGCGGTTTTGGACATACGGAATCTGACAAAACGATACGGCGGCCTGGCCGCGGTGGAGGCTCTGGATCTCTCGGTGGCCCACGGGGAGATGGTGGCCCTCCTGGGGGAAAGCGGCTGCGGTAAAACCACCACCCTGCGGATGGTGGCGGGGTTCGTCCGTCCCGATCAGGGCCGGGTGCTGATAGACGGCCGGGAGATGAACGATGTCCCCGCTTACCGGCGGAATGTGGGGGTCTTCTTCCAGAACTACGCTCTCTTCCCCCACCTTTCGGTCTTTGACAACGTCGCCTTTGGGCTCAAGCTGAAAAGACTCCCCAGGCCGGAGATCCGCCGCAGAACCCTGGACATGCTGGATCTGGTGAGACTCCCCGGCCTGGAGAAACGGTTCCCCCGGGAGATATCCGGGGGCCAGCAGCAGCGGGTCGCCCTTGCCCGGGCCCTGGTTACCGGTCCCAGCGTGCTTTTGCTGGATGAACCCCTCTCAAACCTGGACGCCAAGCTGCGGATGGAGATGCAGGTGGAACTGCGGCGGATCCAGCGGGAACTGGGCATAACCGCCATCATCGTTACCCATGATCAGGAGGAGGCGGTGTCTCTGGCGGACCGGGTGGCTGTGATGCGCCGGGGGAGGATCCTCCAGACCGGCGTCCCCCGGGAGGTCTTTAACCGTCCGGCGGATCCCTTTGTGGCGGATTTCATGGGGTTCTCCAACTTTATTCCCGGTGTTGCGGAGGGACGGGAAGGGGGTTTTGCCCTGATCCGCTGCGGATCGGTTCTCCTGTGGGTCCCCGAAGCCTCCTTTCCCTATGCCCCCGGCACGGCCCTTACCCTGGCCATACGGCCCGATCACATCGCCCTGGCCGAACCGGGGACCGCCGGAAGCCACCGGGGCCGCATAAGCGCCCTCACCTACCGGGGCAATACCACCCGCCTGGAGGTGTCGGAGCTCTTTGAAAAACCCCTCTACCTCCATGTCCGGTCCTACGCCGGTCCCGATTCAGGCCCCGTCTCCCTCAGCTTTCCTCCGGAAAAGCTTCTGGCGTTTCCCGCCGATTCCGGGAATCCGCATTGACATGCCTTCCCCTTCCCGGTATGGTAGGAACAGCTCGATTTAAAAGGGCCGGTCTCAAGAGGCCGGCCTCAAGAGCTCTATTATAGAAGGAGGATCAAATAGATGAGAAGGTTGATAGCGATTCTGTTGTTTTGTACCCTGGGGGGCGCCCTTTTTGCCGCCGGCAAGCGGGAAGTCCCCTCCGCCGGAGCTTCGGGAGACGACTTTGGGGGCGCCGAACTGGTGGTGGCCACCTGGGGCTGGGCCGCGGCTAATCTGTTGAAACTTTCGGCGGATTTTGAGAAGCAGTACAATTGTAAGATTCTGGTCGATGAAACCGCCGGCAACGCCGATCGGTTGAACAAGATCGCCGCCCAGCGGAACAAGCCGGAGATCGATGTTGCCCTGATGTCGGATAGCTTTGCCGCCATTGCCAACCGGGACGGTCTCTTTGAGAGGATAGACCCCGCCGTCGTGACCAACCTCAGCAACATCTACGACTTTGCCAGGAACAAGGACGGATACGGTCCCGTCTATTCGGTGGTCCGGTATGGCATTATCTATGACGCCGATGACATCAAGGAGGCCCCCGCTTCCTACCTGGATCTCTTTAGCGGGAAGTACGACGGCCTTATCTCCCTGCCGGACATGGCTTCCACCGCCGGCCCCTACCTCCTCATCGCCCTGGCGGAGGACCTGGGAGGCAGCCAGGAGCAGGTGGACGCCGCCTTTAAGCTCCTTTCGGACAACAAAGACAAGGTCGTGCAGTTCTACACCACCAGTTCCGAAGTGCAGACCGCCTTTACCACCGATGAAATAGCGGTCACCGTTTTTATGGACATGAACGTTCCCACCCTCAGGGCCGCCGGGGTTAACGCCGTATGGGTGGAACCGAAGGAAGGGACCTTTTCGGCGGCTTCAACGATCAATGTGGTCAAAAACTGCCCCAACCCCCGGCTTGCCCAGCTTTTTGTGAACTACATCCTCAGCGATGCGGTACAGAACAACGTGGCGGCCATCCTCTCCGAGGCGCCGGTGAATAAAAACGCCGGTATGCCGGAGGACAAGAAGGCCTACCTGGTGTACGGTGAAAAGGCCGTGTCGGGCCTGCGGGTCTTTGACTGGTCCTTTATCGACAGCCGGAAGG
Source organism: Treponema sp. (assembly GCA_031288815.1). The sequence continues at coordinate 727 of JAITQR010000108.1, read as the reverse complement.
CCGCGTGGCTTGAACGGTTCCAGAAGGAAGTGACCAACTAAGCTGAGGGCGCCCTGCCGGTTTGCCGGATCGTTCCTCTCCCCGGAACGGCGGCCCAGGAGGATCCCCGGCGGGGCCTCTTGACTCTTTTTTCTTCTTTTGATAGTATACCATTATCAGGGGGCGTAGCGAAGTTGGTTTATCGCGCTGGCCTGTCAAGCCGGAGATCGCGGGTTCAAGCCCCGTCGCTCCCGTTATAAAAGACCGCCATGGAGGTTAAAAAACCGCCCGGGCGGTCTTTTTTTGGGTTTTCCGGATAATCTGCATTGAAATGGCTGGTTGCTGTATCGGAAGGCCCGGACCCTGACCGCCCTGCCGGATTCCGGAGGGGCGGCGGATACCCTGTTCGCGTAATCGGGAAGGCGGGATTTGAACCCGCGACCTCCAAGTCCCGAACCTGGCGGTATAGCCAGCTAACCTACTTCCCGTATAAGCAAGCATAGCAGAACCGGGACGGTGCGTCAATACGCCGCAATGCGGCTTCACAAGCGGGGGAACGGGCGGTATAATAGGCGGTGTTGCTTGGGAAGCGTGCGGCGTAGCCTTGCAACAGGCCCCCGGCGGAGGGATAGAGACCCGCGGAGAAAATGACTAAAAAACACCGGAATTTACTCAGTCTTTTTTTACCCTTCACCAGGGAAGAACGGATTTACCGGCGGCTTTACCGGGAAAACCCTGAGCTCTACGC
>JAITQR010000322.1 GCA_031288815.1 Treponema sp. | reverse complement strand
TTAGCCTCCAGCTTGAGGATTTCTGCGGCGCCGTCCAGGCCGGCCGGCCGGCGGCCTCCAGCGGGGAAGAAGGCCGGGAGACGGTAAAATTTATCGAGACCCTGCTCAAAACGGGGAGAGCGGCGAAACAATAGAATTGATTACCCGTTTTCCCGGACGATGAATTTGTGCTAATAGTGACGAATCTGTATTGGTTTGCGCGAAATAATTTGTTGACGGTAATTCAATAGTCGTTATACACTGCATTAAAACCTCAAAAAATCCGAATCGAGAAGGAGTTGGCGATGATGAAAAAGCTTGCTGTATGTTTAGTTATTCTGGCCCTTATGGGAAGCGCCATCTACGCAGGCGGCGCGCGAGGGGGAACCGCGCCGGGTCAGCCGGTGGAAATCAGCGCCCTTGTGTGGGATAGGGGTACTACCCCGGCGGATCAGGGAACCATAGACAGTAACTGGTGGACCAGGTATGTGGATGAACATGTGGCGCCCCTGGGAGCGAAGATGAAGTGGATCGCTATACCCCGTGCCCAGGAAGCCCAGATGCTGTCCACTATGCTGGCCGCCAACAACGCCCCGGATCTCAGTAAAACCAACGATATCGCGCTCCTTAAGACCTATATGAGCGGAGGGGGCGTTTCAGATATTACCGCTTATGTGAACAGTTTTGGTTCCAATATCAAGACTTTGTATGGGGATGCTATTCTTAAAGATGTCCAGTATGACGGAAAGATCTACTGGCTGCCCCATATCGGTAACGGAATCAGCCGGACCACCTGGATCCGCAAAGATTGGCTGGATGCCCTGGGCTTGGAAACCCCCGCCACCCCGGAGGAATTCTACCAAGTTCTCAAGGCGGTCAAGGAAAAGGACCCCGGAAAGATGGGACAGACCCTTATACCCCTAGGAATGACGAGTCAAAATTTCTCCCTCTGGGATAATATTGTACTTCCTGGATTTGTAAAAAATCCGCCTGCCCGGGATAGATTTCTGGTACCCTTCCCTATGTGGCCTGAAACGAAGGACGCCCTGCGCTGGCTGAACAAGCTCTATAACGAGGGGCTCCTTACGGATCAGTTTATCATTGACAAGGACGAATCCATCTTCCGGCAAAAGATCGCCCGGGGTGAAATGTTCGCTTTCCTCATGTTTGGACACTATCCCTATCATTCGGCTTACGGCTTGCTCTACGATAAGCTCCGGGAGACCGATCCCAAGGCCCAGCTCACCAGTATCGACACCTTCCGCCAGTCTAAAACCGGCGAAAGGATGGAGTTCTACGATACCAATCCGGTCTATGTGTACCGCTGGTTTGTGCCCTCCTCCTCAAAGAATGTGGAAGCCGCGGTGAAAGTTCTCAACTGGATGGCAAGTCCGGAAGCCTACATGGTAGGAGGTCTCGGTATTGAAGGACAGGAATACCGGATGGTCAACGGAGTACCCACCCCGATTAACCAGCAGGCTTACCTTGCCAGGGTACCCTGGATCGAAGCCCAGCACGGACTCATGGCGAAACCTTACCCCGGCTCCCAGGAAAAGGATCTCTTTCTACTCAACTACATAAAAGATTTCAACCCCGATTATTACGACCAGATCAAGCGGGAAGTCCATTTCCTCTCGGATTTAACCTATTTTGCGCCCACTATTCCTTTCCCCACCCCGGTTACCGACAAGGCGAGATCGGTGTTGTCGACTTTCTGGAACGAGGAGATCGCCAAGATCATCACCGCTCCCCCCGCGAATTTTGACCGGGTTTTTGACGCTACAATCCGCCAATACCGGGAAATGGGCGGGGACGATCTGGTAGCGGAACAACAAAAACTGTACGGGCAGATGTAAAGAAAAAACACGGACTTATTCGGGAACCCGGTGGTTTCCGGATAAGTCTATTCGGAAAACGACAGCCCTTTAGCGGCGTTGAGTTCATCGATAAGCGTTTGTGGCAGCTTTACCTCACAGGCATGGATCCCTTCCTCAAACTGGCTGTCATTTCTGAAAGATGTTATGGGTACGGATGAAAAGGGGTGGGAAAACATATACCCAAGAGATATATCGGTTATGCTAAGTGATAATTGCTGCGCGGCATGGGATATGATTTTGAAGATATTGGTATTGGTATCATTTTCATAAAGACCGCGCAATTTATCCGTAACAGGCTGTCCCCTGTACCGTTTTGCGAACCAACCGTGGGCAGTGGAATTATAAGCCGTAATACTCATGCCGGTTTCTTTGTGCCATACATAGGTTTCCGGATCCATGGAAACCATGGATTTATCGGGGATATTTTCGACATTCACCTGGGCCAAACTCCACTTGAGTTGGTTACAGGAGAACCCTTCAAGACCCGCCTCTCGGGCATAGGCATCGGCTTCCCGGATACGCGGAAGCGTCCAATTGGAACAGCCGTAATACCTTATCTTTCCCTGCCTGCGGGCTTGCTCAAGACAGTCGAGCATCAACGAAACCGGTAAAGATACATCATCCCGGTGTAAAAGATACATATCAATACAATTGACGCCCAGGCAGTCAAGACTCCCATTCAAATCCATTTCAATATCCGATGGCGTACAGCGCGGAACAGCCATACTTTCAAGCCGCGGGTGCGCGCCTTTGGTAATGATCACGATCTTTTTCCGTTTTTTGCTTTTACGAAACCACTCGCCAACCACTCGTTCACTGCGCGCGGTCTCTCCCGGTTCCCAGTCGCCATACACATGGGCAGTATCAATAAAATTGGCTCCATGATCCACGAAGGCATCAAGCTGACGGAACGCGAATTCCTTTGATAAACCGGTCCCATACTGCGATACCCCTAAACACAAGGGTGAAACCAGCAGATCGGTTTTACCTAATTTGCGGTACTTCATGATGTTCCTCCTTATGTTCCGGCACAGCTCATATATACGCCGCGCATCTTTGGCGGAGGCGGCGATAGTTTTTTCAAACATCAAGCCCGATATGCATTGCGTTAATTGTTAATCAGCTCTTTGATATCAGAATAGCATACCGGAGGATAAAATGTCTATAATATTACCGAAAACGCTTGACAGCGCCCGGTTAAGGGGGTATAATTAACAATCAATTTTTAGCGAACCAATTCTAAAAATCGGTTATTTTTGGGAAAACCTCGACTCAAGGGCGAATTAAAATTGGGAGGAAAATCGATGGTGAAGCTTTCTGCGTGTTTAGCGGCGCTGGCTTTAATGGGAAATGCGCTTTATGCCGGCGGGTCTCAGGGAAGCGTCGCAAAACCGGGACAGTTGACGGAGATCACCTATATTGTCTGGGATCGGGGTACCGTACCTCCCGGGCAGGGGACGATAGACGATAATTGGTGGACCAGATACGTCAATGAACAGGTCGCCTCCCTTGGGGTGAAAATAAAATATGTGCCGATTCCGCAAAGTCAGGAATCCCAAATGATGTCTACCATGCTGGCGGCCAATAACGCGCCGGATCTCGCCAAGACCAGCGATATTCCCCTGCTCAAGACCTATATTTCAGGAGGCGGTATAACCGATATTACCGCTTTAGTTGACCGGTTCGGCCCCAATATTAAGGCCCTCCTTGGGGACTCAGTGCTTCAGGATATTAAATATGACGGGAAGATATACTTCCTTCCCCATCTCCAGAATGGGATCACCGGTACCGCCACCTGGATCCGCCGGGATTGGCTGGATGCCGTCGGCATGGATGTTCCCAGTACAGCCGAGGAATTCTATCAGGTACTCAAGGTCATTAAAGAGAAGGACCCCGGAAAGGTAGGCTCCGCGCTGGTACCCTTCGGTATGATCGGCCAGAATTTCTCGGGCTGGGATGGCTTAATTCTTCCCGGCTTTGTCAAAGATCCGCCTGCCCCCGAGCGGTTCCTGGTTCCTTTCCCGATGTGGCCTGAAACCAAAGAAGCCCTGCGCTGGATGAACAAACTTTATGCCGAAGGCCTTTTAACCGATCAGTTTATTATCGACAGAGATCAATCCATGTTCCGGCAGAAAATTGCCCGGGGTGAAATGTTCGCCTTTCAGGCTGCCGGTCATTATCCCTATCATTCCGCTTACGGTAGCTTGTATGATAAGCTTCGGGACGTTAATCCCAATGCCCGTCTCGAAAGTATCGATACTTTCCGTCAGTCCAAAACCGCTGAGCGGATTGCTTACTGGGCGAGAATCCCTACCTATCAGTATCGTTGGTTTATCCCATTCTCCTCCAAGAATGCGGAATTGGTGGTTAAAGTCTACAACTGGATGAGTTCGGAAGCCGGCTATATGGTTGGTGGCATGGGCACTGAAGGGGAGGATTATAAAATAGCAAACGGTGTTCCGACCGTGATAGATGAGAAGGCTTATCTTTCCCGGGTTCCCTGGATTGAGCCCCAGTACGGCCTTGCGTCCAAGCCTTACTCCAAGCCTCAGGATAAAGAACTATTCCTCACCAATTATATCAAGGATTTTAACCCCGCCTATCATAATCAGATCAAGAAGGAGGCGGTATTTCTCAGCGATGTGAAATATTTCCCTCCGACTATCTCCGTACCGACGCCGGTTTCGGATAAGCTGACACCGGTGGTTTCCAGCTTCTGGAGTGATACTATCGCCAAGATCGTTATCGCTCCTCAGGCAAACTTTGACCGGATATTTGATGATGCCGTTAGGGAGTACCGGGCGCTTGGGGGTGATGAAATAGCTGCGGAGGCCCAAAGACTTTATCGTTAAGCGCGGCAGATTGGAGCGAATAGCGAAGGGGGGAGTGGATGGCCTTTAAACTTGAGAAAAAAGCCGGCAAAACCCTTAATTACTGGCGGAGCAATTACGACCTTTACCTGATGCTGCTGCCGGGCTTGCTTTTTTATTTTATTTTCAAGTATGTGCCTATATACGGCATTGTTCTGGCATTCAAAGATTACAAATTCAACCTGGGTATCTTGGGCAGCCCCTGGATTGGTTTCGATGTTTTTAAAGATGTCTTCCGGGCAAAGCTGTTCTGGCGGGCCCTGAGTAATACGATTTGGCTTAACCTGCTTTCCCTTATCGTGGGTTTCCCCCTGCCGATTATCTTTGCCCTGATCCTCAACGAGCTGAAACATGAAGGTTTCAAGCGGGTTGTCCAGTCTATTTCCTACCTGCCCCATTTTATTTCCTGGGTAATTCTTTACGGTATTATCCTGGCCCTTACCGCCAAAAACACGGGGATTTTCAATGTCCTGCTCCGTATTGCCGGAAAGGAGGAGATAAGCTTCCTTACCAGCCGGGGCTGGTGGCTCAATATCTTCATCACCAGCAGCATCTGGAAGGAAACAGGCTGGCAGGCAATCCTCTACATGTCGGCCCTGACGGCGATTGATCCGGGGCTTTACGAGGCGGCGGCGATTGACGGCGCGGGCCGCTGGAAAAGCATGATCCATATCACCCTCCCCGGCATCAGGAGCACCATTGTTATCCTCCTGATCCTCAATGTGGGAAAGATCATGACCATCGGCTTTGAGAAGCCCTACCTCCTCTCCAACGCCAGCGTAAGCGACATCGGCTCGGTCCTCAGTACCTATGTGTATACCCTGGGGATTCAGAACGCCCAATACAGTTTTACTACCGCGGTGGGACTTTTCCAGTCGGTGGTAAACTTCGGCCTTCTCATCGGCGCCGACCGGGCGGCCAAGCTGCTGGGCGAGGAAGGTCTTTTTGGGGGAAGAAAATGAGGAACGAAAACGCCGCTTCCCGGATCTTCGATGTGTTCAACATTGTATTTCTGTGTTTTTTAAGCATGACTTTTCTTTATCCCGTGTTTTACGTAATTTCCACTTCCCTTTCAAGCCCCACCGCCATTATTACCGGCCGGGTTTACTTTTATCCGGTTGGGTTGACCACTTCCGCCTACCGGCACATTTTCCGGGATACTTCGATTATCAGCGCCTTCGTGTTTACCGTGGAGCTTACCGTGCTGGGTACCATCGCCAGTCTTATTGTTACCGCGTTGGCCGCCTATCCCCTGACCCGGAAGCAGATGAAGGGGAGCGGTATCATTATGCGGCTTATTGTTTTTACCATGTATTTTTCCGGCGGTATTATTCCTACCTATATGGTAGTGCGGGGCCTTGGACTGTTTAACAGTGTCTGGTCTCTGATACTGCCAAACGCGATCGATACTTTTCTGCTAATTATCATGATAAGTTTTTTTAGGAATTTACCCTACGAGTTGGAGGAATCCGCGAAAGTTGACGGCTGTTCCAATTTCGGCATCTTCCTGAAGATATTTATCCCTCTCTCCACCGCCATTATCGCTACCCTTACCGTCTTTCTTTCGGTGGCTTACTGGAACACCTTTTTTAACGCCCTGCTGTACATCCAGGATCCTAAGCGCCTGACCCTCCAGGTAAAACTCTATCAAGTATTGAATATGTTCTCCGACAGCCTAAGCGAATCCGCCGGGGTTTCCATGGACGTGATTCCCGAAAATGTCAAAGGCGCCACTATCGTAATCGCCGTATTACCGATAATGGTGATCTATCCCTTTATGCAGAAATACTTTATAAAAGGCGTCGCCATCGGCGCCATCAAAGGATAGGAAAATGCTGATCGATAACTTTAAAGATCCTCCCGCGGAAAACCGGCCCAGGCCTTTCTGGTTCTTTAACGGCGACATGGAACGGGAGGAAGTCCGCCGTCAGATCCTGGAAATGAAAGCCAAGGGCCTGGGGGGATTTTTTCTCTGCGCCCGCCAGGGGCTGCGCGTCCCCTATCTTTCCGGCCAGTGGTTCGACCTTTGCGCTTACGCGGTAGACATCGCCCGGGAAGAGGGTCTTGAGGTGTGGCTTTACGACGAATACCCTTATCCTTCCGGAATGTCCGGCGGGGAGGTTACCATCCGCCATCCCGAGGCAAAACAGCAGGTACTGGAACTCTTCAGCCGGGATCTGGGGGACGGGGAAGAGCTTAACGAAAGCCTGGGGGAGGGTCGGCTTGTCGCGGCCCTGGCCTATCCGGCGGAAAAGGCTTCCGTGGACTGGGGAAGCCCCCTGGATCTCGCCTTCCATTGCGGGATCCTCCAGAAACAGGAGATCTACCAGAAGACCGAGGGCTCCGTTTCCTACCGCCACAACTTTAAACGCTACTTTAGCTACGGGCCCTCAAAGGAACTGTGCTGGAAGGCCCGGGGCCCCAGGCGGGTGATTCTTGCCTTTAGCCGGGAACTGAAAGATTTTAAATACTACGGCTCCTTCCTCGATCCCGCCAACGCCGGGGCGGTTCAGTGCTTTCTTGACACCACCTACGAACCCTACAAGAGGGCCCTGGGCGGCGATTTCGGCAAAACCGTACAGGGTATGTTCGGCGACGAGACCAGTTTCCTGGGGCGCTGGCCCTGGTCTCTCCGCTTTCCCGGCTACTTTGCCGAAAAGTACGGCTACGATCTTGTGGAAAACATCGGCGCTTTGCTGGACGCTTCCTACCCCGGGGCAAAGCGGATACGGTACCACTACTTCCAGTGCGTCCACGAGCTGCTGCGGGATTCCTACCATAAGCCCCTGGGGGAATGGTGCGAAAAGAACGGCATCAAATACGTAACCGAGGTTCCCTCGGTCCGCATGTCCAACCAGATGTACAGTCACGTCCCCGGGGGAGACCCCTGCCACGACAAGCTGGGCTACCCCTTTGAAAAGGTTATTGACCGGGATTTTCATGTCCTCCGCCAGAACCCCAAGATCATAAGCGCCATGGCCCGCCAGTTTGACCGGAGGGATTCGATGGTGGAAGCTTTTCACTCCATGGGCTGGACCGCGACCCTCCAGGAATTTAAATGGCAGATCGACCGCCTGACCCTGATGGGCATCTCCCTCCACAATTTCCACGCCTATTACTACACCCTGAACGGAATTACCAAACACGATGCCCCCCCTTCCCAGTTCCTGCAGAATCCCTACTGGGAGTATTACAAAACCTTCGCGGACTACTGCGGCCGTTCCAGCAGGTTTATTACCGAAACCGAATCTTCCGCTTCTGTAGCGATCCTGCACCCGGCGGTAAGCTGGTGTACCTGTCTGCGGCATCCCTTCCACCGTTTCGACTACACCGGCTCCGATCCGGCGGAGAAGGATCGGGGGCAGCGCCTCATAGACGATTACAAGTTCATCTGCAAGACCCTCTTTTTCAGCCAGATCGATTATGACGACCTGGACCCCGAGGTCATGGCCATGGGCAGTGTGGAAAAGGGGGTCATCGCCGTGGGACGGGCCCGGTACACTACCCTGGTGGTTCCGCCCCTTTCCTGTATCGAGGGATACGCCTTCGCTCTGATCCGGAAATTCCTGGAAGGGGGCGGCAAGGTACTCTTCGCCGGTCTTAGCCCCTGGGAAAGCATTGACGGGGACTTCGATCCCGTCGCGGCATTTGAGGAAGCGGGCTGGGGAACCCTTTCCCCGGAAGAATACTTCGGCGCCGCCGGCCGCGCCGAGGGAATCCGGAAGTCGGATCGCCTTGTCCTGCTCCGTTCCCCCGGCGGGCTCGCGGCAAGCGGCGCGGGGCCGGAACTGGCGCGCCTGGTTCGGGCTTTTGCCCCTCCCCGGGCGGAAGCGGTTTTTCCGGAAGAACTAAGCGGGGATATTGTCAGTTGCCGCAGGCATGATAAAAACAGTTCTTTTATCATGCTGGCAAGCCAGAACGGCCTCTCCGCGGATGCCAGGGTTGTTTTCCATGACTGCCCGGAAGGCACCTTCTTTTACGAGGCGGATCTGGAAACCGGGGCGGTGTATCCGCTTGGCGTGGAAAAATCCGGGAACGGCGGGGGACGCTTCGACGTCTTTATCGACACCCCCCTTTCCCCCTGGAGCGCCCGGATCTTCGCGGCAAGTTCCGTCCTGGCGGAGACAGATCCGGGAACCGGCGCGGTAAGCGCCCTTACCCGGCCTTCCCCCAAAACGCTGAAACTAACGCTGGATCTGGACCGGGAAATGAAGGTTTCCATTGCCGGCGCGAAC
>JAITQR010000223.1 GCA_031288815.1 Treponema sp. | reverse complement strand
CGGGGCTCTTCCGGCCGGGGTCTGCGAGGCCCTGGCGTCCCGGGGTTTTACCGTAAGGCTCCGGGCTTTCAGCGCCATCGACCGTTACCTGGGCCGGCTCCCGCCCTTCGTCTTTCTGGAAACAGACGCCGCCCTTTCGGATCTTGCCCGCCTTTTCGAGGGGCTCCGCTTCCCCGGCGCGGCCCTGGCGGACGCGGCGGTGGAACGGGAGGGGCGGGATTATTTTTTCCGCTGTCTGGACGGCGACAGCCCCGCTCCGGATTTTGCCTGCCGGCTGCTCCGCTTTACCCAGGACTGGAAGACCGGACGCTTTTATGATCCCTGCGGATTCTATCCGCTACTCCGGCGGCTTCGGGATCGGGAGAGGGCGGCCGGAAAAAGGCCTCGGCGAAGGGTTTTTGGGAGGGACAGTCTTGAAGAGGGGATTCCGCCCTGGTGGGAAGGCATCCATCGGGCGGAGAGCCGGGTACAGGCCGCCATGGAAGGGGCGCTGATCCTTGCCCGCTACTGTCCCGGCGATTCCCCTTCCTGCTCTCCAAAAGGCCGGGAGCTTGCGGAACTCGCCGCCCTTATCGAAAGACTCCCCTCCGCGCCCTCCCCGGGTACGGAGGAATTCCGGCTGCTGCTTGGCGCCCTGCTGGACTCCCCCGGGCCCGACCTTGGCTTTGAGTTCCTGAAAGCCACGGGCTTTATCGGGGAATTCTGGCCGGAACTGGCGATCCTGGACGACGTGGATCACTCCAAGGAATTCCACCCCGAAGGCAACGTGTGGAGCCACACCATGGAAACCTTCCGCTACCGTAAAGCCGCCCCCGGCGGCCGCGCCGCCTACGATCTCCGCCTTTCCCTTGGCCTGCTGCTCCACGACGCGGGGAAACCCATGGCGGCGTCCTCGGGGAACCACCGTTTCGAGGCCCACGCCGAACTGGGCGCCCGCCAGGCCCGGCGCTTTCTGGATCGCCTCGGTTTCGGCGAGGCCCTTGTCCGGGACGTGGTCTGGCTGGTGAGGAACCACATGCTTCCCGCCGCCCTGCCCCGGCTCCCCCTGATCCGCACCCGGGAGATCATGGAATCCCCCCTCTTTCCCCTCCTCATGGAACTCTACCGCTGCGACGAGTCTTCTTCGTTTAAAGGATTGGACGGCTACTACGAAAGCAGCGCCGCGTATCAGGCCTATCTGAAACACCGCCGCAACCCCTACCGGACCGCGGAGGGCAGAAAAATCGGCCGCCGGGAACTCTTGAACCGGTAGACGGAAACCTTAAGCCAGGCGCAGGAGTTTAACTACCTCGTCGGGGGAAGCGGCGCTAACAACCCGTTTCCTGATGGAATCGTCCTTCAGCACCGATCCGATGGCGGCCAGAAACTGGATATGGGGGCTGGAGCTTCGCCTGGGGGAAGCCACCATAATAAAGAGCTGGGCGGGCTCGCCGTCTATGGAGTCGAAGTCGATGCCGCTTTTTTTGATGCCCACCGCGACGCAGATGTCTTTAACGCCTTCGGACTTGGCGTGGGGCAGGGCGATACCGTGCTGCATACCGGTACTCATGGTTTTTTCCCGCTCAAGGATGTCTTTAAGAACCTCGTCCCGGTTATTCAGCCTGCCGTGATAGGCCAGAACATCCACCAGTTCGATCAAAACCTCCTCTTTGGTATTGCTCCGCAGTTCCGTGATGGTACATTCCCTGTCGATTATCGAAAGCAGCTCCTGGGTGGTCCGGCCATGGCCGTCCATCAGATCTTTCCGCATGGAAGCGGGGTCGGCCGAATCCCTGAGCTTCCCGATAGTATCGGAAAGGCGCAGAATCGCCTCGTACACCGCGGTCTTCACAAAGGGCATGTCCGCCCTGCCGCTAACAATAGTAAGGCTGTTTTCCTCCTCGGTGATGGAAAGGGAAATATCGTCCTTCCTGGCCTGGGAAAGCCCGTCGTTTACGTTCATCATCTGGACAAAGAAGCCTTCGCCCCGCAGATCCTTTAAAAGGGTGTCGATAACCAGATCGGCGATTTCATCGTTCTGAAAATCCCAGGAGGCGCTGACTGAATCGTCGGCCTTGACGGGGTTCCGCGCCCCGGAGCCCGGTATCTTCAGGGTAAAACTCAGGAGAGGGGGCGCCGCGAGAGTGGTAAAAAGGGTCATCAAAATGACTACGGCGAAGAGCCGGGCGTCCAGGATACCCGAGGCAAGCCCGATACCGGCGATGATAAGGGCAACCTCTCCCCGGGGAATCATGCCGGCGCCCACCCGCAGAGCCCCTTTGGCGTTGAAGCCCAGGAACAGGGCCGGGCCGCCGCAGCCTATTACCTTGGCCGCCACCGCCGCCAGGGTGTAGAGGCCGCCGAAGATCAGTACCGGCGGAGAGGCGATCTCCCGCACATTGACCATCATGCCCATAACCGCGAAAAAAACGGGGACAAAAAATTCGTAGAGCCCGTGGATCCGCTCCTGGATGACGGGGGCTATATCGGTCTTGGACAGGGAAAGCCCGGTAATATAGGCGCCGATGATCATGGCAAGGCCCTGTTTTTCAAAAACCCCCGCCAGGATCAGGGCGACTCCCAGGGCAAGGATCGAAAAATCGTAACTGTGTTTGAAGTTCTTGAGGAAAAGGGCGAGCCGCTTTGAAAAGGCAAGTCCCAGAACGGTAAAGCCCAGCCAGATGCCGAAAGCCTTGCCCGCGATAGCCAGGATCGTCAGCGGGTTGAGGCCGCCGCCGCCCGAGCTGGTCAGCACCGCCACCACCCCCAGCACCACCGCCAGGGCGACAATTCCCAACACGTCGTCAAAAACCGCCGCCGCCAGGGTGGTAACCCCTTCGGGGGTATCCATCTTTTTATTATCCGAAAGTATCCGCGCCGTAATACCCACCGACGTGGCGGTGGAAAGGATGCCCAGGAAGAGGCAGCGGGGATCGGCGAAGGAGGCCCGGAGGATCGCCGCCCCTATCAGGTTCCCCAGGAAAAAAGAGGCCAGCACCCCGCCGATGCCGATAAGCCCGCCGGCCACCGAATAACGGAGAAAGAGTTCCAGGTCGGTTTCCAGCCCCGAGGAAAAGAGGAGAATAATCGACGCCACCATGGCGAAGGCGTAGAGTTCGGGGCTCACCGCCAGGGTTTCCCCGGGCGGCAGGGGGCCGGACGAAAAAAAGCCGTGGGGAAAGCCCGGCAGGGGAATTCCCCCCAAAGCGTAGGGGCCGATAATTACCCCGGCAAGCAGTTCCCCCAATACCTGGGGAATCCCGGCCTTTTTAACCAGACGGCCGCCCAGACGGACCGCGAAAATGATAACACCCAGTTGCAGCACCAAGGAGGCCATAAGCTCAGCGATTTCCACATACACTCCTTGGGCGGGACACGATTCCCCGCCCCGGCAGCCTATCGCGAAAGGCAAGCCAAGAAAACACTAAAAAGTATGATGTACGCCGGAAAATAATGCAATTAAACGAAAAAATTCTGGTATGGAGGGTCTCTCGCCGGTCCGCGCGATTCGCGGCCGATTGGAGCCTCCCGCGCCGGTGGTTTTTCGCGCCGCCAGGGCCGCAAAAACAGTGATTTACGGGCTCCCGCGAACCGCCGGTTCGGGCGCGGCGGGCCGCTACTCGCCGCTTGCCTTTTTTCTTTTGCCTGTCTTGCCCGGCTTCCCCGTTCCCCCGGCCCGGGGTTCCCCCGTTTCTCCTATGCCCCGGATCTTTTCTATCTCGTCCCGGATGGCCGCCGCCTGCTCGAACTCCAGGTTCTTGGCGTGTTCAAGCATCTCGTTTTCCAGAGCCTTGATAAGCTGCTGCCGCTGGGC
>JAITQR010000077.1 GCA_031288815.1 Treponema sp. | reverse complement strand
CCGATTCCATCCAGAGCTGGGAACAGTCCTGCATCATGTCCATGGCGGACACGAATTTCATGCGGCCTCGGGCGTCCGTGTGGCTTGCCGCGACCCGCTGGCTAATCTCATACATGTCTAAACGACCCTTTTTCCGCTGAGATTTACTATTGGACACATCCCCTTCCCTGTCAACGGACGCCGGAGCCCCGGGGTTTCAGCCGCGGTCCCTGTTCACGATAATCCGGCCAGGCGCAAATCCGAACCGGGGAATTGACAGGGGCTCGTAACTTTTGTATAGTATAAACAGACGGGAGGCATAATGATGATGACAGCGGAAGAGGCGGCGGAGGCGGCGAAAGGTTTAAGCTTCGAAAAGGTCTGGGCGATTATCCAGGAAAGCGCCAGACGGCAGGAAGAGGTTTTCCAGCGGCTCGAGGAAATGTCGAGGAACGCCGACCGGCGGGAGGCGGAAGTCTCCCGACGGATAGAGGAATCGTCAAGGAACGCCGACCGACGGATAGAGGAATCGTCGAGGGACGCCGACCGGCGGATAGAGGAATCGTCGAGGGATGTTGACCGGCGGATAGAGGAAACGTGGAAAAGAATTGAACGGGAGCAGGAAAAAACGGAACGTATCGTAAAACGGCTTTCGAAAAACATCGGCGGGGTGAATAATTCCCTGGGCAGATGGATAGAGAAGATGGTTTCCGCAAAACTTTGGGAAAAGTTCAACGCCATTGGCTATGTTTTTACCAAGGGCGGCCCCTGCGAACTCATTGAGAACAACAGGATACTGACCCAGGTGGATATATTTCTTGAAAACGGCGAATACGCGATGCCGGTGGAAGTGAAGACGAACCTGACGGAAGAAGATATAGATGAACATCTGGAGAGGATAGAAAAGATACGGGGGTATATGGATAAGCGGAATGACAAGCGGAAGCTGGTGGGAGCGGTAGCCGGGGCGATTGTTCCCGAAAATGTCCAGCGCTACGCCTTTATAAAAGGCTTGTATGTCCTGGTACAGTCCGGAAAATCGATTGCCCTGGCTGAGCGGCCGGACAGTTTCAGTGCCCGGGAATGGTGACATTAGAATCAAGGTACCAGGGTAACATCACAAGGAAGCCAGGGGGGAAGTTTTGCTTAGCGCGGGGAATCTGTACCATGGAGGGATAATGGTGAACTACCGGTGTACCGCCGCCTGCCGCCACTGTCTCTACGCGTGTTCTCCAACCCGGAGGGAGGGTTATGTCGGCCGGGAGACCATGAGGGAGATCTGCCGTCTTCTCCGCAAGGGCGGAATCGGATCGGTGCATATCGGCGGGGGCGAACCGTTCCTGGATTTCCAGGGGCTGGTCATGGCGGTAGAAGAACTGCGGGACGCGGGGATAGCCCTGGACTACATTGAGACCAACGCCTTTTGGGCCGCCGACGCCGACGGGGCGGCCAAACTGAGACGTCTCAAATCCCTTAAAGTGGAGGCCCTCTGCATTTCCGTGGATCCCTTCCATGTCGAGTATGTTCCCTACGCCCTTCCCCTGCGGCTCGCGGCCCTCTGCGACAAAAACGGCATGGGCTGCTTTCTCTGGAAACAGCAGTTCCTCCCGGCCCTTTCCCGGCTGGACGCGGCGAAAACCCACGGCCGGCGCGATCTGGAAGCCCTTCTGGGGGACGCTTATATCAAAAACACCGCCCGGCTTTACGGCCTGCGTATCGGGGGCAGGGCGATCAACATTGAGGGGGAATACGCCGGAACCGGAGGGCTCGCTGATTTTACCGATTCCAAGCCCTGCGGGGATCTGCTGTCCACCGGCCACTTCCACGTAGACGCGGACTGCCGTTTTATTCCGCCGGGCTGTACCGGGATACGCATCCCCCTGGCGGAAGCGGTGGAGGGTATCCCCGAGGGGAAGTATCCGGTTTTTGAGGCTCTCTACTACGGCGGAACGGCAGCATTGCTGGATCTTGCCCGGGGACGGGGTTTTGTGCCGGAGAAAAACTACCCTTCCCGCTGCGGGCTCTGTTTCCGTGCCCGCGCCTTCCTGGCCGGCAAAGGCTTCGCCGAACTGGACGCGGATCACTATGGGGAGTCTTTAAAGTATTACTGAGGAGTACGGCGGATGAGAACAACAGTAGTGGTGGTGGACGGCATGGGCGGCGGAATCGGCGTACAGCTTATCGCAAAGCTGAAAGAGATCGCCGACGGCGATACGGAGATAATCGCCCTGGGAACCAACGCGGTGGCTACCGAGCGGATGGTAAAGGCCGGGGCTCACCGGGGCGCCGCCGGGGAGAACGCGATCCGGGTCTCGGTTTCCTCCGGGGACTTTATCCTGGGCCCCATCGGCATCGTGATAGGGGACAGCATGATGGGGGAGATTACCCAGGGGATGGCGGCGGCGGTGCTTGCCGCCCCGGGGGAGCGAATCCTCCTTCCCATGCAGCAGGAGCATTTTTACATCGCCGGACTGGAACAGCTTCCCCTGGGTAAGATGATAGACCGGGTCATGGAACTGTTCAGGGAACGGCTGGAGGCGAAAAAATCGGCCCGCCAAGCGTAAGCCCGCCCCGGATCCGGTAACAGCGTTCTATTCCGGATACCGCGCCCCTGTCCCCGGGAGCTTCCCGCGGGGGATCATTCCCCCCTTCGCCTCATCAGCGTCCCGCCTTTATCCTTTCTTCCGCCCACTTCTGCGTGACGATGGCGAAGGCGGCGGACACGTTGAGGGAACCTTTCGCGCCGTAACTGGGGATACTCACCCGCCCCAGGGAGGCATCCGCCACGGCAAGGGCGGCGGGACTTACCCCCAGCTCTTCGGAGCCCGCGATCAACACCGCGGCGCCGGGGAAGGGAAATTCCCCGATAGGGATGCCCCCGGTCTCCAGGGCGAAGAAAGGGCCGCCGGAAAAACCCGCCATCCCCGGGGAAACGATGGCTGAACCGGAATTTTCCGGGAACGGGTTCTTATCCAGCCGTTCCCAGGGAAGAATATCCACGCAGCCCATGGCGGTCCGTTCCGCCCGGGGGTGGCGGGGATCGGCGCAGAGTGGGGAAAGCCAGAGCTTTTCAGCGCCAAAGGACTCGGCGGTGCGGAACATGGATCCCACGTTGAAGGGGGAGCGGATATCCTCCAGGTAGATCGCCATCCCCGGGAATGGGCGCCGTTTTGCCGGGTCCAGTCTGCCCTGAGGATCGGTAAAGTCCCAGTCCGCGGGACAGCGGCCGGTGGCCGCCAGGAGGATATGGCGGGCCGTGTTGAGGGCCCGGCGCAAGGCTACGGTATTATACAAGGCGCCGGGAACCGTACCGGCGGCTCCCAGGGCGGCGCGGCTTTGCCCCAAAACCAGGCGTTCCGCCGGGGAAAAATCCCCATCCCCGCCGAGCAGTTCCAGCAGCTCCCCTATGCAGGCCAGCTTGCCGGCGGAAAACGGGCCGTCTCCCCGGCCCCGGTCCGGCGCGGTTCCGGCGGAAGCTTCAGACCCCCGGCCCAGGCCAAGGAGCCGCCGCTCCGCCCCGGCCAGGATCTTTTCGGCTTTGCGGAGCCGCTGGGACCGGGGCAGGCGCGACAGTCTGGATAAGGGAATCACAGGGAATATTAGATACCATAAAACACCGGAAAATACAGGGCCGGGAAACTTCTCCGGCCCAGGCCGGACCCCGTATGCTATTTTATAGGGGCGCGGCCTCCAGCAGCGCCGCCAATTTGGCTTCCTCCCCCGGGGACAGGATCCCCGGCAGGATCAGAGGTTCCCTGGGGCTTGGGGGGATAAGGAAGCCCCCTTCCAGAAAGCGCCGGAACAGGGTTTCCCAGCCGGAGCCGGCCTCCAGCGGGGTAAGGTATATCCCCCGGCAATACCAGGGACAGGGCTCCCGGCTCCGCCCGCCGTAGAGGAGGCGGTTTATCTTCGGGTAAACCGGCCGCCCTCCCCTGCTTCCCGTAGCGATAAGATCGTAGATCCCCCGGGCGGCGGCGGCGAGGATGACGGGGGAGACCATGTCCGAAGGGGGAAAACGGTCTTCCAGACCGGGCGCGAAGGCCGCGACGGGGGGTGACAGGGGCCAGGGCAGTACCGGGATCAGCACCGGCCTTTCCTGTACCGCCGGTTCCCCGGCCTCGCCCAGAAAAGGCCGCCAGAGGGAGAGGCGGGAAGAATGTCCGCCAGGGGGAGCCGGGAAGGCCGGATCCGGGAGAGATTCGGGGTCCGGCCCCGGACAGGGGAAGCCCGCCACTTCCAGGGCGCGGTTCAGGGAGGCCCGGCCGGCGTAGAAACGGAAGCCCCGGCCGGGAAAAAGCCGGGAGAGGGCCTTAAGGAAACGACCTTCCTGGGGGTGGGGAAATCCGGTAAAGAGGCCCCGATCCGCGCTGTTTTTAAGATCCCCCAGTACCCGGGGAGGGGTATGACCCAGAACAGCCCGGCCCCCGTCCTGCCAGAGATCCACCAGACGGCCGCCCTGGGTATAGAGCCTGAAGGCCCTGGCCCGGAGTACCGGCGGCATCAGGCGCAGCAGTTCCCTTCCGTCCGCGCCCTTGAGATTGTCCATCAGAATTTCGCTATTTCCCCAATGGAAAGTCCGGTGTACTCCGCAATTTGGTCAATAGATAATCCACGCTCTTTCATTTTAGAGACAATTTCCTGCTGTCCTTCCCACCGTCCCTTCTGTTCACCTTCCCGCCGTCCCTTCTGTTCACCTTCCCGCCACCCCTCCCGCCGCGCCCCATTCATCCCGCTGGTCCAGTCGGAGGCGGCCTTCTCGTACCTCTCATAGGCCCGCAATAATTCCGGGTCCCTCCTTATCATCTCCTCTTTCTCCTGCGCCAGCCATATCGCCCCGTCCATTTTTATTACCTCCTCCACCAGTTCCGCCGGACTGTGCCGGTCAAAATATACCAGCCACCGCTCCAATGGGTCTTCAAGCTTATGCTCCTTTTCCCTTCGAAACTTCACCATGTCCAGAAAATGTATCTCGCATGCCTCCGTAAGTAGAAAGTCCTTATGCCGGTCTTCCCATAGATGGTAACTCGTGTGGAAATCCTCTATCGGAAACAGCCCGAAGTCTACGATGTTTATCCCAATGACCGGTACAAGATCCGCGTAATCCCCCCCGGAGGGAAAATTCCAGGAGTATTTCCGGCTCCAGTAGTAGAGGCTCCGCTTCTCGATGTTGAACTGGTTTTTTATCTGTACCTCGATATTCACCAGAGAACCATCCGGGATACTGGCCAGGACATCCAGTTTAGCCGCCTTGCCACCGGTAATTTCTGCCGGAAGATCCTTGCTTTCCAGAATTTCCACCGATTTCAGGTTACTTTTGCCTGTTCGTTCCAGGACGGCGTTG
>JAITQR010000074.1 GCA_031288815.1 Treponema sp. | reverse complement strand
GAAAAGGGCAGCAGCCCCAGGGTATAAAAAACCGTGTTGGAAAGGGCAATGCCAAAGTCCTTACCGGTGATGAAGCGGGAAAAATTGCTTAGCCCCACCCACTGGGGCTGGGTCCCCGGAACCATGCCCCACTGGGTAAAGGCATAGTAGAAACTGCCGGCCAGGGGGCGGTACAGCCAAAACAAAATGAATAAAAAGGCGGGGGCGACAAAGAGATAGGGTTTGACGGCCTTGAGGAAAAGCCCCCTTGTTTTTACCGTCTCCGCCGCCTTGCCGGCCGGATGAACAAGGGATTCCGCCGGCGGGGGAATATACCGGATGGGTATTGTTTCTCCCAGGGCATTTTCATAGATCAGAGCGCTTTGAAGGGTGTCTTGATAATCCATATAGTCCCCATAATTGTCCATAAATGAGGCTTTTCCAAAACTTCAGTCTTGGAAAAGCCTCATATTTCCCCTTCCCCTTTATTGAAGTCTATTGAAGGAGGCTGTTCATCCGGTCCTGGGTCTTGGTCATGAGGGCGGCCAGATCCGCCTTTGTCATGATTCCCTCGGCCGTCATATCGCTAAACAGGGCGGCCAGTTCCTGGGCCCGGGCCGCCGGCCAAATGGCAACCGGATGTATCCGCTCAAGCTGGTTCAAATTAGTGCGGATAATAGGATTGCCGTCCACGAAGTCCTTGAGGTACCGGGGATCCTCCACCGCGTCCATTCTGAGGGGCAGGTAGCCGATCTCGCTGGTAATAATGGTGTAGCCCCGGGGGCCGGAGACGTACTTGATAAATTCCCAGACGGCCAGGGATTTACGTTCCGAATCCGGGCGGACCATGAGGGAACTGCCGGAATTTACCGGCACCGAGGGGCGGCCCTCAAAACCGGGCATCTCCGCGCCGTAGAGTCCCCAGCCCCCGGCCTTGGCGGCGTTGGTATAGCCGCTGAGCAGGGATGTGGACTGAAGCTGCATGCCCAGGTTCCCCGCCATAAACTGTTCCATCAATTCCGTATCGGTACCGGCGGCATGGACGCCGCTGTGGTAGAGGTCCTGCCACATTTGAAAGGCGGCGATCCCCTGGGGGGAGGCGAACACCACGGACTTCCTGTCCGGGGACAGCAGTTCGGCGCCGTTGCTGTAGAGGATTCCCTCCGTAACCCAGCCGTTATTCGGGGCCAGGCCGAAGCCATCCTTGCCGGTCTTTTCTTTGATCTGCTTGGCGCAGGCGGCAATTTCGGTCCAGGTCTTGGGGGGATTACGGGGATCCAGCCCGGCATCCTCGAAGAGTTTCCCGTTCATGTATAAGATGGGCGTGCTAAAGGTAAAGGCCAGGCCGTAGATCTTCCCGTCGATCATCCCCAGCTTAAGGGCATTGGGGCTGATGTGCTTTACATGCTCCTCAAGTTCCGCGGCGGGGAAAACATCCTCGTAGGCGGAAAAACCCAGGCTGGCCCGGGATTGATCCATCATCACGAAGGTATGCTGCACCATATCCACCGGCAGTCCCGCGGCAATATCGGAGCGGAATTTCACAAAGTCATCCACAACCGCCTCTACCGTGACTCCCTTTTCCTTGCCGATAGTATCGTTAAATTCCTGGATAAGATGTTCCATCCCCGGTTTCATCGTGGGGTAGCCCAGGCTGTAGGAATAAAAGGTAATGGGGACCGGCTTGGCCGGGTCCAGGGCCTCTTTTTGGACCGGGGTCTCCTGGGCCGGGGCGGTCCGGAAGCAGGAAACAAGGGCGGCAATTACCAAAAGCGCCGCCGCGGCCTTCACCATGGTCTTGATCTTAATAAGACCTTTTTTCATCTGTTCACTCCTTGGACTTGTTCAACAACCTATTTTACTGAACCCTGGAACCTGTGGTTCCTTCGGGTTCGGGTTGTTGAACAAGTCTCGCAAAATACTTCGTATTTTGCTAATTTTATAAGGAATTTGTTCGATAACTGATTTATCGAACAAGTCTCTTTTATGAAAAACTTGTATCGAATGTAATGGCACGTTAAAACGGACACCCGGCGCGAATGGATCTTTAAACCCGGCGTTTACACCCCTTCCATGGCTTTTATAAGTTCGGCAATGGATACCCGCGCCAGAATTTTAATATCACCGGAAAAAATCTCCTCGTGCACATACAGGCCCTGTTCGTTTATAAGGACCTCGTTATAGGCGTACTGATTGGTGAAACACATGTTATGTTCGTCCAGGCTTATGCCAAAGGCCGTGCTGCCCGCGGTAAACTGGGGGATGCCGGCAAAGATAGTAACGCTGTTCTCGTGGGTATGGCCGGAAAAGATCGCCCGGACATCGCCGCCCTCAAGAACATCCCTGAGGGCCGGGGAATTCGTAAGGCTGTGGGCGAGGATTCCTGTTTTTAGTTCACCGCAGGGGGGATGGTGCAGGACAATGATGCTGCCAATACCGGTTTTCCGCCCCAGTTCCCCGCGAAGCCAGGCAAGCTGAATTTCGTCGATAGAGCCGGAGGCGCTTTTTTCCACGGAGGAATCAAGGACAATGATCCGCAGGCCCCGGAGTTCCACGCAGTAATAACAGGGCCCCGAACGCGCCGGTTCCCGCAGGAACCCCTGACAGTAGGCCTGTTTGCGATCGTGGTTGCCCAGTGCGAAAAAAGCCGGAATGCCTTCCAGGGTTTCATCGATGATCCGCCTGAACAGGGCATAGTCCTCGGCGTCCCCTTCATGCACCAGGTCCCCGGAAAAAATAATGAAATCGGGCCGGGCCTTTTCTGACGCAATGCCCCTTAGTATCTCCCGGAGGATTTCCGGGGGATTATGGGGGGAATCGAAAAAAGGCAGCTCCGCTTTACCGTAATCCCGCAGGATGTGGGTATCGGAAATATGGACGAATTTGACGGCTTCCACTATGGGCCTCCCGCGAAAAACACTACGGGATGACTGTCAAGGGCGTGTAAGGGATTTATTAATACTGGGTAAAAGATCAGGTTTTCCCAAAGGCCGGGGGGTTCCGGGGGCCGCAAGCCGTTGATCTTGCCCCCGGAGGGGGGTAACGGAATAGACCGGACCCGGCCTTAGCCGGGGAGGACTATGGAGTGAGGGGGGGGCTTCCCCCCCATAGTTGAATATTCGGGCTTGTTTTACATCCCCGGGCTTCCCGGCGGCGGAACAGCGCCGGGGGTGAATGTAGGCGCGGAGGCCGGGGTTTCTTTCTATGCCCCTCCGTTCCACTCCATCCGCGGTGCGTTCCCCATCTCAAGAACCAATTCGGCCCCGGAGGAAAGCTCTTCGTGGCTAAGAAAAGGTTCGGCCAGGGGTTTCCCGTTAAGGCGCGCCGATTGAATGTAGCGCCGTCCTTCCCCGGCGCCCGGGCTGGTTATGGTAAATGCCTTTCCGTCCCCCAGGGAAATCGAGGCCCTGTCAAAGAGGGGCGTACCGATGGCGTAACGGCCCGAACCGGGGCATACGGGGAAAAAGCCCAGGGCCGAAAAAACAAGCCAGCCCGAAAGGGTCCCCTCATCCTCATCGCCGCAGATACCGAGGGGCGAATTGAAGTACCAAATATCCATAAGATCCCTAAGGCGTTTTTGGGCTTTCCATGGTGTCCCCAGATAATCGTATAGGTAGGGTATGTGGAAGCTAGGCTCGTTTCCCATGCAGAACTGTCCCATAAGGCCGGTGGAGTCCGGAAACTGGCCCATATACACGTATTTGTTGTTTGAACCGCCGGTACCCATACGGAAAAGGGTGTCCAGTTTTTTTTCAGCCTCGGCCTTGCCGCCCATTTTCTCAAAAAGACCCATGGGATCGTGGAGGATCCCCCACTGCCAGGTATAACCGTTGTTTTCGGTAAAATAATCGCGGCCGCCCTGGCCTCCGGAATACATGGGATCAAAATCTTCCACCCAGTTACCGGCCAGGTCTTTGGGGGCGAAGAGTCCCAGGTCTTCACGGTAGAGGTTCTTCCAGTTATGGGACCTTTTCATGAAGTAGTTGTAGTCGTCTTCCTTGCCGAGGGTCTTGGCAAGCTGGGCAACGCACCAGTCGTCAAAAGAGTGTTCCAATGTTACGGAGACGGCCTGGCGGCGTTCAAATTCGTTCACGTTGGGGATAGTCTCCTTTTCCCCTTTTTTCAGGGCCGGGAAAAAACCCTTCTCCAGGTAGCAGGTATCCAGAACGGTAAGGGGGGTTCTACAATTCCAGGGGAGCATACACTGTTCCATAGCGTTTTTCCGCATGCCCTCATAGGCCTTGGCATAATCCGCCTTAAGGCCCCGGCTGCGGGCATCGGCAAAAAGGGCCGCCGCGTGGAAGCCGATCATGGGACCGATTTCGTTGAATTGAGAAATAAACGAGGGAAGATAACCGGACTGCCCGTACATGTCAAGGTAACTTTGGAGCATAAGCTCTTCGTTCTCCCGGTCCACCAGCATGCGGAGGGGATGGGGGGTACGAAAGGTATCCCAGAGCTGATCCCTGGTAAAGAAATGATCGCCCCGGTGAATTTTAAGATCAAAACCGCTGAAGTATTCGCCATATTCGGCGTTATCGATCATCCGGCGGAAAACCCGGTACACGGCGGTATAGAATACGATCCGCCGGTCCGTCGTATTGCCTTCGATCTTGAAGCGGCCTAAGTAGTTGTTCCAGATTGTCTTTAGTTCATCCACAGCGGCGTCAAAATAACCGGGGGAAATCTCCCGGGAAAGACTTTCCGCGGCTTTGGCAAAGGAGATGAAGGAGACGGCGGCGTAGTACTCGGCGCCGCCGGCCGGGGCGTCGATGACAAGATCGGTCCCGGAACTTGACAGGACCTTGAAGGGTTTATCGGAGCTCAGGATGATGAACTGGCCGGGGAGTTTCTGGTCCCGGTCTTTAAGCGGGGCATGGATACGGATGACGCCATTCTCTACCCCTATGGTTCCGCCGGGGGGAACGGAAACTTTTACCGCGCCGGCCCCGGTAAAACGGTACAGGTGGCAGTGCCGGGCGGCGGTCATTTCGACTCCGATTCCATATTTTTCAAGAATAAGCTCGTTCTTAAAACAGCGGCACCACTCCCGGGAATGATCCAGGGTGTTTTCAAAATCGACTCCCCTGCCGGGCATAATGGAAGCGGCGCCCAGGGGAAAGCCCAGTACCTCTTCGTTGCAGTACCGATCCACGCAGCCTTCCCCCAGTGGAAAGGCCCGGATGTAGCTGTAGGGGACAAACACCTCCGGTATGGTGGTGGTAAGGAGGTGCGATATACTCCCGATATAGGGATTTACCAGATCGGCGGGGGTGTTTCCGCCGGTTTTAGTTAGTTCCATAACGATAACTCCTCGATAACTTCTCTATGAAAACGAATGATTGCTTACTGAACGGCCGAATGTCGAGTTTATATTATTTGGGCGCATTTCCGGTGTTTCACACCGGAAACCGGGCTTTCCGGGGTTTCGCTTCGCTCCATTCGTTGCCGCGCAACGAACGTGGCCCCTCCAATCCCTTGCGCGTTTGGCTGTTGGGCACATATTAACGGCAAAACTCGAAGTTCGACCTGAACGATCCGCTCGTCTGTAAAAACTTCGCGGGACTGCCCCGCAGACTCCCATTGCCCTTGGCTTAGCCCGGTAAAGAACGCTTGAATCCATTTTCTACGCCAGCCTGATCTTCACCGTTCCTATTTTCCAGGGGAGAAGTCCGAAGTTTACGGCGCTGCCCTTCGGTGTCAAAGTCCCAAGCGCCTTCTCGTCAAGATCAACCAGTTCGGCGGTTTTGATGGCGGAAGGCGCCGTAAGGGTAACCGAATCCTCCCTGCCTGCGGTTTCGTAGACCCTGACAAGAAGCGCGCCGTCGGCGCTAAGGCCCGTGGAACTCAACACCGTGGAGGAGGAATCCAGCCGCAGCAGTTCCTTGGCAAGGGGCAGTGTGCCCGGATGGCTGCTGCCGGAGATAACGCTCATGCCGCGGCAGAGGTCCCCCGCCCTTTCGGCAAGGACCTTGGGATCGGTTTTTTCCAGGACGACCCAGAGTTTTACAGCGTGTTCGCCCCGTTCGGGGTAGGGGTCGGGGCTGGAGGCGGTGTTGATAAGGGTGACGCTGAGGACACCGCCGCAGCCACGGTAGCCGTCCTTAGAATCGGTAACCAGGGCCAAGGCTTCCCCGCCGCTCAGGGCCGCCGTATATTGCAGGGCCGGGACGTCCTGGAAAGAAGAGGGACGGCACTGGGCTCCCGCGGGCACATCGGACAGGTAGACCTCCGGCTCGGCGGCCAGGGGCAGGGAGAAACAGAGGACCGGTACGTGTTTGTGGTCTTCCGCGGCCTCGTTCCAGACGATGCTAAACCGGTAGGCAATGGCCCCGGCGTCCCTGTCAAGGGAAACCTCGGTTTTTATGCGGGATCTGAGAACCTCCTGCTCAATCTCAAAACCCTGCCGCAGGGAATCGTCCCTGCCGAAGGGAACGATCCTGGTGGGACAGGAAACCGGTTCCTGCCCCACCACGCGGCCGATAAGCCATGCGTTGTTAGTCCTCTTTTCCGCCCAGTTGACGACAAGCCCCGCGGAAGGGACGATCCGTTCCACGCCGCTTTTCTTATCTTTAAGGGAGCGGAGGGCGCCGGAAGCCGGATCGAATTCCGCCCGGAGCAGATCGTTTTCCAGAACGATGGGGCCGTGGGGCGCCTCCAGCCGGGGATCGCGGCTGTTCAGCAGGGATACGCCGGCGTATACCTTTTCCCGCAGAACAACGGTGGTGTAGCCCCCGGCGGGAACCTCCACCCGGGCGATAAAACGGACATAGCGGTGGTCCCAGTAGCTAATGGGTTCCCGGTCCAGAAGCTGGAAGGGGAGTTTGGTACCCGCATAATCGGTAAGTTCCGCCAGGTTAAGATCGTAGTCCCAGTCCCACAGGGTAAACTCCACAACTTCGCGGCGTCTGTGGGCGCTGGAGTTAAATACGTGGTAAATGCGCACAGGGCCACGGCCCCGCTCGGGGCTGGGAACCCCGCCGAAAAAGTCAAGGCCAAAGCCCGCTCCGGCGCCTTCCGATCTGGTATCCGGTTCCGGTCCGGTCCGTATCGTCGAGGTGTCGATTTCCCCGGCCAGACTTATTCCCGCCTTTTCCCGGACCGTTCCGGCTACCGCCTGGACCTCGGCGTAATTTGCCATGGCGTAGTCCCGGCTGTCCCGTACGCAGGACCCGGTGATGATATCGTGGAAGTGGTTAAACAGGAGCTTCCGCCATGTATGCTCCAGTTTTTCCGGAGAATACCGCCTTCCCGTCAGAACCTTAGCCATGGAGTCCAGGGCTTCGGCGTCCAGAAGGGCCGCCTCGCCGTGACGGTTCCCCATCTTGATCCTGCTTTGGGTGGTATAACAGCCGGTAAACACAAAGTTAATCTCCCTGTCCACCAGGGGAAGCCGGTCCCGCACCGTTTCAGCGGCTTTAAAGTACTCGGTAAAGGTACCGAAACGTAACACCGGGTATACGGGCCATTCCTTGAGTTCCAGGATCTTTTCGATGTCCCGTCTTGTGGGGCCGCCGCCGTGATCGCCCACGCCGTACACGATAAGGGAGGTTTTAAGACCGCCGCAGGCTTTGGCCAGATCGACCGCGTCAAAGGCTATCTCGTCCTGGATACCCCGGTTGTACCAGTAGGGCTCCCGCTGGCAGATAAGCTCCGCCCCCGACGGGGAACGCCAGCGGTACAGGACATAGTTTTCCGCCAGACCCCGGCAGTGGTCCAGGTACTTTACCCCGCCGTAGGCATCGATCTCCGGGATATTGGCGCTGTGGCCAAAGGTGTCGGGTGAAAAGTCGATGCTAAGGCTCGCCGGGTCCACAGCCCAGGCGGACCGGAGGTAGTTTTTCGTATACCTGATGTGCCTAAGCAGGGACTCGGTGTTGGGCATATTTTTATCGGTTTCCACCCAGGCGGAGGCGGTTACCTCCCAGCGGCCTTCTTTTATCCGGCCCTTAATAGTCTCCATCAGCTCGGGATCGTACCGTTCCACCAGGTGATAGCAGGAGGCCTGGGACTGGGAAAAGGTAAAGCCCGGGTAATCGTCCATCAGGTGAAGGATGGTACGGAAGGTCGCCAGGGCCGCCTGAACGGTTTCCTGCCAGCTCCACATCCAGTTCATGTCGATATGAGCATGGGACGCAAAGAGGACCGTATATTCCTTGGCGGCCTTTTCCAAAGACAAAATGGCCCCTTCGGCTTCCGCGCAGGCATCGGCGGTAAGGACTCCCTGGGCCTCAAGGCTTCTTTCGAGTACATCCAGGGCCCTGCCGATTTCGGCGTCCCAGGCGTTCGTCGCTTCGGACAGCCTGATGGCAAAGCCAAGTTCCGCAAGGATACGCCGGTTTGCCGCGCTGGGCGCCGTATACCCGTGCCGGACATGATCCGGCGCCCCCGTTCCCTGTTCCCATCCCCCGCTTACCCGGCTTCCACCGGTTCTTGCCTTGATACTCCGTAATCTACCCGCCAACGTGGACATAGAACACTCCTTATCCTTTCCCCGGCCCGTATGACTGAAGAGGAATTTAACCAGGGCGATTTGAATTGCGGCCGGTTAACCGGTCAGATTCGGTTATACATCGTTACTGTTTCTTTTGATAGTAGAGGCTTCTCCAAAACTAAAGTTTTGGAGAAGCCTCCTTGAATTTGAGAATATAAATATAAACACGGTCCGAATCGCTGTCGGCAAACATGGCGATCGGCCGCCGCTGAAAAAAGATAATAAAAAAGATTGACGGCGTAAAAAAATGGCTGTATACTAAAAATTAGCTTTATAGGGATAAGTTCCGACTGCCGGGCAGGCTCCGCTTACCCGGTGATTTACACTTTTACTGTATTTGAAGGGGATGTATGGGGTTGCTGGCCAAATAACCGCAGCATATTAAATTAATTCTTCATACCCCCCCCCCCCCCCCCCCCCATCAAGAAACAAAACTAAAACCGGAAATACAGCGCCGCGCAGACGGATTTTTACACACACTGACCGTAGCCTCTTATCTTTTTTTGCAT
>JAITQR010000052.1 GCA_031288815.1 Treponema sp. | reverse complement strand
CCCGTTCCTACGCCCTTTTGACCGGAAACGGCTTTCCCCCGGAAGACATCGTCTTCGATCCCAACGTGCTTTCCATAGCCACGGGTATCAGCGAACATGATGCCTACGCCCTGGATTTTATCCGGGCCTGCGAATGGATACGGGAAAACTGCCCCGGCGCCCAGATTTCCGGGGGGATTTCGAATCTCTCCTTCAGTTTCCGGGGAAATGACCGGGTACGGGAGGCCATGCACGCGGTGTTTCTGAAATACGCCGTTGAGGCGGGGCTCTCCATGGCCATCGTCAACCCCGCCTCCCTGGCGGCGTACCAGGATATCGATCCGGAACTGCGTTCCGCCGCAGAGGATCTCATCCTCAACAGGAGCGTCCCGGGCGCTACGGCCACCGATCGGCTCCTGGAACTGGCAAAAAAAAAATTGTAGGGGAAGAAAATCCCGCCCGCCGGAACCTGCCCCGGGGGAATGACTGGAGGGGCCTCGAAGCGGAGGCCCGGATCCTCTGCGCCATGGTGGAAGGCAGCGACGAGTTCATTGAGCAGGACGTGCTTGAACTCAGGGGGCGGTATTCCCGGTCCCTGGAAATCGTGGAAGGCCCCCTGATGAGGGGTATGCGGGAAGTGGGGGAACGCTTCGGCCAGGGGAAGATGTTCCTCCCCCAGGTGATCCGCAGCGCCCGGGTGATGAAGAAGGCCGTGGCGGTTCTTGAGCCTTTCATGCAGCAGGAAAAGGCGGCCCGATCCTCAAACGGCGAGTCCTGGACGGACACGGCGAAGGTGCTCCTGGCGACGGTAAAGGGGGATGTCCACGATATCGGCAAGAACATCGTTGGGGTGGTGCTGGGCTGCAACGGCTACGAGATCGTCGATCTGGGGGTTATGGTCCCCGCCGCCCGGATCGTGGAGGCCGCCCGGCGGGAAAAGGCGGCGGCAGTCGGTCTTTCCGGGCTTATCACCCCCTCGCTGGAGGAGATGGTCAACACCGCCCGGGAGATGGAAAAGCAGGGGCTGAAGATCCCCCTGATCATCGGCGGGGCGACCACCAGCCTTGCCCACACGGCCCTGCGGATTGCCCCGGAGTACTCGGCCCCGGTGGTCCACGTGCGGGACGCGGGCCAGTGCCCCGGGGTGGTAAGGGAACTCCTTTCCGACGGGGAACGCCCCCGCTTCCTGGAGGAACTTGAATCGAGTTACCGGGAAGCCGCGTCCCGGCATAAGCTTATCCAATCGCAGATTGAGCTTGTCTCCCTGGAAACCGCCCGGGCCAACCGGGTTGAACCGCCGGCGATCCTTCCGCCGCTTCCCGGGCCCTCACGATCCCTGCCCCCATCGCCCGCCGGAGGGATTATCGATCTTAACGATTACCCCCTGGAGAAGATCATCCCCCGTATTGACTGGGAAGCGTTCCTGCAAAGCTGGGAGCTGAGCGGCAGGGCTTCTCCCGGTTCCGGGGCCGGCGGGACGGGGGAAGCGCGGAAGAAGCTCCTTGACGATGCCGGGGATCTGCTGGAACGGGTAAGCCGGGAAAAAATTATCCGCCTACGGGGAGTGGCGGGTATCTTTCCCGCCGCCTCAATGGGGGACGATGTGGTCGTCTACGCCCCGGAAGGAAGCGGAACGGAGCTTGCCCGTTTTTCCTTTCTGCGGAACCAGCTTGAAAAACGAAACGGCGCCCCCAACCCCTGCCTGGCGGATTTTATCCGGCCCGCCGGGGCCTCCTCCGGCGGGCCGGGGAACCCGCCGCGGGACCGTATCGGTTTTTTCGCCCTCAGCGCGGGATTCGGCCTTGCCGAAGCCGTAGAGGCGTACAAAAACCGGGGCGACGACTACGGGGCCATTCTCCTTGCCACCCTGGCGAACAGCCTGGCGGAAGCCTTCAGCGAAGAGGCCCACCGGCTTGCGGTGGAAAGTTACCGGAGCCCCGGTCCCCAGGGCCTCCCTCCTCCGGCGGAGCGGGAAGGCTCCATCGACGGGATCTACGGCATCCGTCCGGCCTTCGGCTACGCCGCCTGCCCGGACCACCGGGACAAGGAAACCGTCTTCCGCCTCCTGGAAGCGGAACGGCGCTGCGGCCTCGGCCTTACCGAATCGGCGATGATCGTCCCGGCCGCCTCGGTCTGCGGCATGTACATCTTCCGGCCCGGCTCGTTTTACTTCAGCGCCCTTCCGGTGGGGGAGGATCAACTGGAGGACTGGGCAAGGCGCAAGGGTATCGGCGTGGAAGAAGCGCGGAAAAGGATGGGGCGGATTTGAGGGCGGCGCTACGATTAAATCTCTAATTTGTCCGGACAAGCTTTGCGCAAAAGCCCGGAACTAAGGTATATTAAAAAATGGAAGGGTAATTATGCAAACGCTTACTATACCAATATCAGAAGCCATACTTACCGCGGCCAATATGGATAACGATGAATTAGCCGAAGGTATGAAACGGGAATACGCTATGAAGCTTTTCCGGCAGGGTAAATTGACCCTCGCACAATCGGCTAAGCTGTGCGGTTTGGATATATATAATATGGCTATCCACTTCACCAACACAACAACTATCGGTTGTAGTCAACAAATTGTCTGTATGTCGTAGGCGGAACTCGCATAGCCGATTCGATAAGCCGGTAGAAAAGCAGTCCGCGTTTGGCGGATTTGCGCCGATTGAAACGAAAAACGTACTCGTCCAAGTAGGACTGCAA
>JAITQR010000020.1 GCA_031288815.1 Treponema sp. | reverse complement strand
AGGAATTTGATGGGAAAGTTGTCGGTGCCGTCGATGATAAAATCGTAATCCCGGTCTTTGATGATATCGACAATATTGGCCGAGTTGATCCATTCGTGGTACGTTACCACCTCCACATCCGGATTCATGGCGTTCATGGTTTCCCTGGCCGATTGAACCTTGGGTTTTCCCAGATCCGGGGTGGAATGGATGATCTGCCGCTGGAGGTTGGAAAGCTCCACCGAATCGGCGTCGGCGATGCCGATGACGCCTACCCCCGCGGCGGCCAGGTACATGGCCGCGGGAGCGCCCAGGCCCCCCGCCCCGATGATGAGGATCTTTCCCCCCATGATCCGCTTCTGGCCCTTGACCCCCACCTCCTTGAGGATGATGTGCCGGGAGTAGCGTTCCAACTGGCCATCGGTAAAGGCCATTATAGTCCTCCCTTGACGACCCTCAGCAGAAAGGAACCGTCTTCCGCCCGGGTGACGCTGGTTACCTTGTGACCTTCGTCCTTCAGGCTGCGGGGCACGTTCTGTATCGGTTCCCCGCCGTTAAGCCGGACTTCCAGAACCTGGCCGTCCTCCAGTTCCTCCAGGGCCACCTTGGTCTTCACGAAGGTAACCGGACACACCACATCGGTAATGTCCACCCTGGCGTCCACATGGGGCAGGGTTTCCGCCGGATCGCTCATCGTACCGCCTCCTCCACCTGTTTTTTCAGATCCCCGCTTCCCAGCCGGGCGAGGGTTTTGCCGAAACGTTCGCTGGGCCTTCCGTTGGCCTGGTAATATTTGATAGCCGCGTCCGCCGCGTTAAAGACCTTTTCCTTCTCAAAGAGAAGGGGCAGAAGGCGGCGTCCCTCCTTTATCTCGTTGCCGAACATCCCGCCGAAGGAGAGGAGATAGCCGCTTTTCCCTTCCCAGGCTCCCGAGGGACAGCTTTTGACGCATTTGCCGCAAAAGATGCAGAGCGGCGCGTCAAAGGCCAGTTCCTTTTTTTCCTTGTCCACTTTTACCAGGCCGGGAGGACAAACCGCCTCGCAGAGGCCGCACCAGGTACAGAGTTCCCTTTTCCATTGGGGGAAGATGCCGCCCTTGATGCCCAGATCGTTTTCCTCAGCCTTGAGGCAGTTGTTCCGGCACCCGGTAATGCCTATCTTGAATTTGTGGGGAAGCTCCCGGCCGAAGTAGCGGCTGTCCAGTTCCCGGGCCAGATCGCTGGTCTCTATGGCGGCGCTGGGACAAACGGCCGTTCCCTGGCAGGCGGTAACGGTCCTGACCCGGGGGCCGCAGACCCCCACGCTCACCCCTCCCTCGGCAAGTTCCCTTTTTGCCGCCTCAATATCCTCCACGGAAATGAATGGTATCTCCACCCCCTGGCGGGAGGTAAGGTGGACATAGCCCTTGCCGTATTTCCGGGCGATTTCGCCGATCTTCCCGATTTGCTCCGCCGTAAGCTGGCCGCCTATCACCTTGAGGCGCATGGAGAATTTCCCCGGCTGGACCTGCCTCATAAACCCGCCTTTTTTTAAGGCGGCGTAATCAATATCCGGCATGCAAAGCTCCTCTCTTCGTTGTTGATTAAACCGAAGGCTTTTCTAGGTTAAAACGGAGGCCGAAATGTTGTCAAGCCCGGCCCATCCGCTCCCGGTACTGACCGGGGGTTATGCCCTCCTGGGCCTTGAATTTCCGCAGGAAACTGGCGGCGTCCATGTAGCCCACCTCAAAAATAATATCCTTTACCTTTTTGTCCGAGTTGACCAGGAGATCCTTGGCCTTATCCATGCGGAGCATGGAAACATAGTGGTTAAAATGGGAGCCGGTCTCCTGCTTGAAAAAACGGGAAACGTAATTGGGGGAAATGTCAAATTTATCCGCCACCTGCTGGAGGCTTAACTGGCCGCTGGTAAAATTATCGTTCACAAAGTCGATGATCCGGGTTTTAAGGAGTTTGTTTTTCAGTTCGTGCGTTTTCTCAAATTTGTCACAGATAAGAACGGTAATTTCCCTGACTTTATCCCGGAAATGTTCCAGATCCGTGAAAGAGGCAAGGGCTTTGATATGCGGCTTTTCCAGATCTATCTCCAGGCTGCCGACTGTCTTTATCATCATATTGATAATGTCAAAACACAGGCATTGGATAATGGGATACGAATCTTCCGCCGCGATATGCCCAATCATTTTGTCCACCGCGGCAAGGGCTATTTCACGGTTCGCCTGTTTTACGCTCTGGATAAAGAGGGACTGTTCTATAACCGGATACCGGTAGGTTCCGCTGTTCTGGGAGGATACCATATCCTCAAAAACCATTATCCTTTCCCTGTTAAGGACGTTCTCTTCCATGACCACCTTTGCTTCCATGAAGGACGCGTTTATATCCAGGGGGCTCTCGCGTATCCCGCCGCAGCCTATCTTTACCGCCAGGCGGTAGCTTTCGTAGATATGCTCCGCGAGCAGGTTCGCGGCAAAGACCCGCGGATCTCTGCCTTCTCCGCTTTTCTCCCGGGCATTGACGATGACCGCGACCTGCTGCTCCAGGATAAGCTCGATACTGTAAAGCCGGCAGTCCCGCAGGGTTTCTCCCTCCACGCCGGCAAGTATCATCTGGATCTGGCTTGAAAGGCTTTCATGCTCAATCCCGTGGGCCACAGGGGAAATAATGAGGACCGCGAAAAAGGGAAAGTTAAGGCTTATACCGGCGCATTTGCAGTAATACTCTATTTCATCGGGGCTTGTATACAGCCCCTTCAACAGGTTACCCATAAACGAATAGGCGACCAGGGGCCGCTGCCGGTCAAGGGCGCGGTTTAGCTCCAGGTTGATCTCTTCAATGCGGTTCCATTTTTCAAGGAGGAAGTCGAATTCGTTTCCGGAACTTCCCTCATCCTCCCGGGAAGAACCGGCTACCGTGCTTACAAGACGCCGCAGGGGCCGGTAGTTCCGCATGGACATCCAATAGGCGATAATGACGCCGGCCAGGGCAAGCAGCAAAATGGAACACATCAGTATGGTCTGCATACGGCCGATACGGGAATAGTAATTTTTTTCCCTGGACACGGCGATGATGCTTATCCCCGTATTGTCGGAAACGGAGCGCATAAGTATGTACCGGGAGCCGCCCTTGTCCAGCTCCTGTACCCCGACTCCCCTGAGTCCCGCCATGGATTGGGCAAATTCGCCGGGCAGCTCCACGCTTTCGTACTGGTAGAGCCTGTTCAGAACCTCGTTGTAGAGGTAGATATTGCCCCGGTAAACCCCAAGGTAATTTTCCAGAACCGCGCGCATCTCGTCACTGCGAAACAGAAAACACATGGTCGCCCTGGGGATCATGTCAAGGTACGGAATCGGGTAGAGATGGCTTACAAGGCGTTCGGGGGAGCCGGAGGCCCCGGGCCGGATCTGAAAAGAGGCGGGCTGCCGTATGCTGTTCAGGTGGGTAAAGAAACTGGACATAACAAGATCGCCGTAGGGGCGCTGGTTTTCCTCGAACTGGTTGTACCGGATAAGTCCCGAGGAGGTATAGATCCGGGAATCGCCCCTCAGGTAAAGGACTATTTCCACCGTGTAGTGCAGGGATTCCTCGTAGTTTTTAAGGCGCTGGCACAGGATACTCTGATCGGCGGCGGAAAGGCCGCCGTAATTATCCAGTCCCCCAAAATCGGGGAAATACCCTGAAAAATGGTAGGCAATGTTTTTCATCTCGCTGGAGATATAATCCACCTCGTTGCCGGCCTGGGCCAGGGCGGAAAAATTTACATTTTCTATCTCCTGCTTTACCGTTGTTATGTTGGTATAGTAAAATACGAAGCCCAAAAGAACCGGCAGCATAACCACCGGCAGATAGGAAAAGAAGTATTTAAAAAACCAGCTTCGGCGGTACATCACATTATGCCGGCCTTTCATCTTTCACTCCTGGAAATGATGTGGCAGCGAGGCCGCAGGCCGACCGGCCAGCCCCTCGCAACCCCGAGCCACCAAAGGCGGCAATGCATATAGCGTCCCGTTATGCTAAGCCGCACTTGTTATTTGATATTGTATGATTTCTTTATTATATTAACGCACCAACTTAAATCAGTTGTCGCATTTACTATGGCCTCGGTCTCACCTGGTCCCCAGCGACCGGTTTTTGAAACATCTCTTACGTTTAGTCTTTCTTGTCCGGTTAATTCATTAATATTAATATTTATTAATATTTTCAATCCTTTTTGTTGTCTGTGTATTTGACAAAAATTTTTATTATTTTGTTTTGTAAGTAAACCAATATAAAGCTTTGTTGGATTTTCTTCAAATTTTAACCCTTCTTTTTGCAGAAGTTTTATCAAT
>JAITQR010000004.1 GCA_031288815.1 Treponema sp. | reverse complement strand
GGCATTTTATCCCAAAAAGGAGGCAGGAACGGGGAAAAACAGGATCCCAGGTAACCTTAAAGTAGGAACACTGGAGACAATTCGGCGCCTGCGGGCCGGTTTTCCCTTCCATAAGCCCGAATTTACCCTCCTTTACGCCCTTCCGCAACCGTTCGCCTGTGTGACGGAACCCGTATTATGTTTGACAGAGCCATATCTTTATATTATCCTGCAAGCAAATGAAAAAACTTTCCGGAATCCCCGCGTCGCCGGGAATAATTGTGGGTAAGGCGTTTCTCTTTTTGGAGAGCGAATCCCCCGATATTCCCCGTTTCAGTATCCCCAAACGGCACATCGGTGAAGAATTGAAACGGTTGGAAAAGGCGATTAACAACGCCATGGCCGAGCTTAGCCTTATCCATGAGCGGGCTATCCGGGAGATGAGCAAGGAGCAGGCGGATATTTTCGCCGCCCATATCATGATGCTGGACGATCCTGATTTCCAGGATCAGCTTAAGGCCCGGTTCAACGAGACCCATCTCAACATGGAGTGGGTGGTCTGGGATGTTGCCCGGGAGATGATACAGAAGATGCTGGATTCACCGGATCCCCTCTTCCGGGAACGATCGGTGGATATCAGCGATATCTCCCGGCGGCTTCTCGATGAGCTGCTGGATGTCAAGCACTTTTCCCTGGCGGAACTGGACCGGGACGTGATCGTGGTGGCCCATGACATCCTCCCCTCCGAGCTTCTTACCATGAACCGTTCCCGGGTTAAGGCCGTGCTTACCAACGAGGGGGGGCGGACGAGCCACATGGCCATTCTCGCCAGGGCCTTCGGTATCCCCGCAGTGCTTGGCCTGGCTACGGCTACCAAAGAGATCAGCGAGGGGGATACCCTGATGGTGAACGGCGGTACCGGGGAGGTTTTTGTAAACCCCGCCAAACAGGAGCTTGAGGGCTTCAAAGAGGAAAGCGCCAGGTACGACAAACGGCTTAAGGAATCCATGTCCGTCAAAAATCTTCCCGCGGAAACCAAGGACGGCTTCAGGATTGTCCTTAACGCGAACATAGAGATCCCCGAGGAGGCGGATAGAGTACTGAACTACGGCGCGGAAGGCATAGGGCTTTACCGTTCCGAATTCCTCTTCCTCGCCACCGGGCAGGCCGCGGAGGAGGAGCGCCAGTACCAGGCCTATACCAGGGTGCTTAAGGCCCTTGGGGGAAGGCCGGTAACCATCCGCACCGTGGACATTGGCGGGGACAAGATACTCCCCGACTTCCGGGCCGCCGACGAGAAGAACCCCCTCCTGGGCTGGAGGGCCATCCGTTTTTCCCTGGCCCTGCCGGATCTTTTCAAAACCCAGCTCAGGGCCATCCTCCGTTCCAGCGTGAGCGGGAATGTGAAGATCCTGTTTCCCCTTATCTCCGGGATTGAGGAGTTGGAGCAGGCCCGGGGCTTCCTGGAAGAGGCCAAGGCGGAATGCCGCGCCAAGGGACAGGCCTACGCCGAGGATATCGAGGTGGGCGTCATGATCGAGGTGCCCTCCGCCGCGGTTACCGCGGATATCCTGGCGGAACACTCCGATTTTTTCTCCATAGGGACCAACGATCTGATACAGTACACCCTGGCGGTGGATCGGGGTAACGAGCGGGTAAACTACCTGGCCCGGGCCACCCACCCGGCGATCCTGCGGCTTCTTAAAGGCATCATCGAGTTCGCCCACCAGGCGGGCATCAAGGCGGCCATGTGCGGGGAGATGGCGGGAGATCCGCGCTGTACCGCCCTGCTCCTGGGGCTCGGGCTGGATGAATTCAGCATGACCGCCCAGACCATTCCCCAGATAAAACGGATCGTGCGGGAACTATCCCTGGAAGACTGCCGTAAACTCGCGGAAGAAGCCCTGCGGGGGAGTTCCTGGAAACAGAACGACGCCTTAGTGACATCCTGGATGGCCGAATACTGTCCTCTGGAACTCACCGTTTAACCGGGGCGTCCGCGAAATGGAACAGAATCGGGCTGTTAAGTACCGTGGCCTTCCGGTGGTAGTCCTGGTGGGCCGTCCCAATGTGGGAAAATCCACCCTCTTTAACCGTCTGCTCCACCGGCGCCGGGCGATTACCGACCCCACCCCGGGGGTAACCCGCGATCCGGTGGAGGCCGAGGCCCTTATCGCCGGCAAACCCCTGCGGCTTATCGACACCGGGGGCTTCAAGCTGGACCGGGAAGACGAGACGGATAATCTTGACGATCTGATAGTGGCCAAGACCCTGGAGACCCTGGAGCGGGCCGATCTTATCGTGCTGCTCCTGGAGGCGGGGGAACTTTCCGCCGAGGATGAGGAATTTATCGGTTTCCTCCGGCCTTACCAGAGCCGGCTTCTGGTGGCGGTGAACAAGACCGAGGGAGGCCGGCGGGAGGCCGACGCGTGGAACCTCCTCTCCTTCGGCTTCTCCGGGATACTGATGATCTCCGCCGAACACGGGGACAATATCGGGGAATTGGAAGAGGCCATTGTCTCCCGGCTGGATTTTTCAAAGGTGGAAGCCCAGGAGGCCGAAAGGCGGCCCATCCGTATCGCCCTGCTGGGGAAGCCCAACACGGGAAAATCCACCCTGAGCAACCGGCTTACCGCTTCCGGGGCGAGCATCGTGAGCGAGATCCCCGGCACAACCCGGGACGTGGTGGAGGGGAGTTTTTCCTGGAAGAACCGGGAATTCCAGGTTCTCGACACGGCGGGCATCCGGCGCAAGTCCAAGGTGACGGAAAACATCGAGTACTATTCGGTAAACCGGGCGATAAAAAGCATCGATTCCGCCGACATCGTGTTCCTCATGATCGACGCGGCCGAGGGGCTTTCGGATCAGGACAAGAAAATCGCCGCCCTGGCCCACGACAAGGGCCGGGGGATCATCCTGACCCTGAACAAGTGGGACACCATGCCCAAAGTTAAGAATACCTTTGAGGCGGTGAGCGACCGGATACGCTTTCTCTTCGGCCAGATGGAATTTGCCCCCATCCTGGCGATAAGCGCCGCGGACGGAACCGGCGTGGACAAGCTGCTGGACACGGCCGTTACGATGTACGGCCAGCTCAATACCCATATCGAGACCGCCCGGCTTAATCAGGCCCTGGAACGCTGGCTGGAGGAGTATCCGCCTCCAGTCGGCCCCCGGACGCGCTTCAAGGTAAAGTACGGGGTGCAGAAGTCGGAGAATCCGGTACGCTTCATCTTCTTCGCTTCCCGGCCCCAGGCCCTAAGCGAATCCTACGCCGCTTACCTCAGGAACCGGATCAGGAAGGATCTGGGCTTTTCCCTGATCCCGGTTAACCTTGAAATCCGTCCCGCGGGGGCTAAGACCGGGCCCCGTTCCGCCTCCGGGCCCCACCGGGAGAGCCGGCGGAAAAGGTAGCGGGCGCGGCGGTGGGCAGTTACGGAATACGGGACCTGGAACGGCTCCTCAAGGTAAAGATCCATGTCCTGCGGTACTGGGAGAAGGAGATCCCCCTGATTCAGCCCAAAAAGGATACTTCCGGGAAACTGCACTATTCGGACAGGGATCTGCAGATATTCCTCCGGCTCAAGTACCTGCTCTACCAGCGGCGTTTTACCATTACCGGGGCCAGGGAAGAACTGTTCCGGGAAGCCTCGGGGAACTACCAGGATCTTCATGCCCAGCTTGCCGCCCTGCGTTCCGATCTGGCGGCTCTTTATTTTCGGGTTAAGACAAAAAACGATGGGGACTGAACTCTTTCCGCCTCTTGCCTCCGGCATCCGCCGGGATTTGGACGCCCTCCTCCCCCTGATCGACAGGACCTTCCCCGTCCCCGGCCGTTTCCGGGGGAATCTCCCCGGCGACGTGGCGGAACTTTCCCGGCTCCTCACCAGCGCCCGGAACGAGCGGAGCCTCTCCTACCTGAACCGGCCGCCCCTGCTTTCCGCCTACCTCCGCTACTTCCTCCCCTGGAACCTCTACCGCCTTTGCCGCCTCCTTCCCGGCCTGGATCTGCCCCTTGCCCCCGGGGACGCGGTGGCGGATCTGGGTTCCGGCCCCCTTACCCTGCCGGCGGCCCTCTGGATATGCAGACCCGAACTCCGGTCAATCCCCCTGGAATTCCGCTGCCTTGACCGGAGCGGCGCGGCGCTGGAGGCGGGGAGGAAATTTTTCACCGCCCTGGCCGGGGAAAACTGTCCCTGGGCCGTAAAAACCATCACCGGGGAAGTCCGAGCCGGCCGGGGCCGGCCCCTTTCGGTGGAGCTACGGGGCAAAGCGCCGGCCCTCGTCGCCGCCCTCTACCTCTACAACGAGATCTGCCAGCCCATCCCTCCGGAAGATACCGGCGCCCTGGGCCTCCTGGCGAAAAACCATGCCGCCTTTCTCGCGGGCCTTGGCGGGGAGGGGGGCCGCGTCCTGGCGCTTGAGCCGGGGGTTCCCCGCTCCGGGGAATTTATCAGCCTCCTCCGGGCCTCTTTCCTCCCTTTAGGCTATTCACCCTTATCGCCCTGCCTCCACCCCGGCCCCTGCCCGCTGGGAGAGGGGAAAAACCGGGAGGGAAAAAGAGCCGCCAAGTGGTGTCACTTCGCCTTCGACACGGAAGACGCCCCTCGGGCCCTGCGGAACCTCTCGGCGGCGGCGGGTATTCCCAAGGAGCGGGCCACGGCGAGTTTTCTGTTCGTGGGAAAAAACCCGGGCACCGGGGCCGGGGCGGCTGAGGGCCCGGAGCGGGTCTCTCTCCGGATCCTCTCGGATCCCTTCCCCCTGCCCGCCGGGGGAGATCTTTACGGCCGTTACGGCTGCGGGGAACAAGGGCTGGTTCTGGTAAGGGGCGGCAGACGGAGGCTTGAGGATCTGCCCTCGGGGGCCCTGGCCCGGGTAAAACTCGGCGCCGGGCGGGATCTTAAAAGCGGCGCGCTGTTAGGGGATGTGTAACAGGAACCTGAAAAAACCGCCTTACTTTCCGGCGGTTTCGGCGCTCTCCGCTTTGCCCGTCGCGAGGATGGCTTCAATTTGCTCCGCAGAGTATCCCTGTTTCATCAATTCCAGAATCGTGTTTTGACCTTCTTCCCGGCCCTCCTCCCG